>JACRIP010000375.1 GCA_016220045.1 Planctomycetota bacterium | reverse complement strand
CACTGTTCGGGCGGCGCAGGAGCAATGGCGCGAGGCGCTGGCGCGCTACGAGCAGGCCCTGGCTCTGGAGCGCGAGGCGGGAGACAAGCGAAAGCAGAGCGTCACGCTGCAAGCCATCGGCAGGGTTCGCGCGGCGCAGAAGCAATGGCCGGAGGCGCTGGCGCTCTACGAGCAGGCCTTGGCGCTAAAACGGAAGACCGGGGACAAGCGGGGGCAGGGGGTCACGCTGCACGAAATGGGCAGACTTCGGGCGGCGCAGGAGCAATGGCCCGAGGCGCTGGCGCTCTACGAGCAGTCACTGGCGCTGGACCGCCAAGCCGGAGATAAGCGGGGCCAGGGGGTCACGCTGCACGCCATGGGCAGGGTACGAGCGGCGCAGGAGCAATGGCCCGAGGCGCTGGTGCTCTACCAGCAGGCTTTGGCGCTGGTCCGCGAGGCCGGGGACCAGGGTGAGCAGAGCGTTACGCTGTATTCGATGGGTGTGATCCACCTGCTGCAAGCAGACTTCGCGACTGCGCGGCCGTGCTTTGAGCAGGGCCTGTCGGCGGCCCGGGAAGCTCGAGAGCTGATGGGCCAAGCCCTCAACCTGGCGGGATTGGTCGCCGAGGCGCATCTTCGGCAAGATGCCGCAGCGGAACAGAGACTGGGTTCTCTGGTAGCTTCCTTGGGCGCGGCTGGACCAAAGGCATTCGAGCGGGCCCAGGCATACTTGAATGCGCGGCTGGCCCGATCTGGCAGGGCTACTGCCCACGACCGCCTGCGGCATACTCCAAGTCCACCGGCATCGCCGTAGGTCACCGGTGATGAGTCGCTCGGCGCCCTGTCACAAGGCCCCGGAGGAGCCGATCCCGCGGTCGGGTAGCGCCGGGACACTACGCTCACCAGGTCAGGGCGCGCGTCCTGCGGCCCCCAGTCCGCAGGACGCTCGTCTCGCCAGGTACCAGATTCCCCCGAGACCGCGTCGTAGCGGCCGATCGGTGTGTTCCGTGTGTTCGGCGGCTATCTCTTCCCGCCGGCGCCGACCCCGCCCGCCACGCCACCCACCCCGCCTGCCAAGCCCGCCACGCCCATCCCGAGCTCGTACCCGCGCCGCAGCGCCGCCAGGTTCTGCTCGCGCGACCGCGCCACCCGCCGCGCCACCGTCGCCTCGGCCGCCTCCAGCGACACGATCTTCGACAACGCCGCCAACGCGCCGAGCAGGACGACATTCGAGGCCATCGGCAACTTGAATTCGTCGCGCGCCGTCGCGCTCGCCGGCACGCCGATCACGTCCTCGGGCAAATCCCGGATCTGCGACGAGTCCGCGAGCACCAGCGCGCGCGCCGACCGCGCCACCCGCCCCCGATGCGCCGACAGCGCCTCCTGCGTCATCGCCACCAGCACGTTCGGCGTCTCCACCAGCGGGAAGTCGATCGGCTCCCCCGACGCCACCACCTCGGTCAGCGAAATCCCCGTGCGCGCCGCCGGTCCGTAATTCTCGATCTGCGCCGCGTGATTGCCGTCCCGGATCGCCGCTTCCGCCAGCAGCGCGCCCAGGCGCTGAATCCCCTGCCCCGCCCGACCGGCGATCACCAGTTCCCAGCGGCCCGGCGGCATCGCGTGCGCCCCCGGTCCGATCGCGTCTTCCGCCTCCCCGGCCGCCGCCGCGCGCGCCTTCGGCACCACCTCGGCATCGTACGCCTCGACGTAGGTCCGCCGCTGCTCGTCCACGAAGATCCCCAGCGGCCACTTCCCCGCGCGCGCCTCCGGCGCCAGGTCCGCCTCCTTGCCGCGGTCGTAGGTGTGATCCTTGAGCCAGTTCATGTACGACTCGACCGTCTTCAGCATGTTCCGCGGGCCGAAGGTGGTCGGGCAGGTCGACATCGCCTCCACGATCGCGAAGCCCTTGACCGCGAGCGCGCGCTGGATCATGCGCTCCAGCTTGACCGGCTCGGTTACCGACCCGCGCGCCACGAACGACGCGCCCGCGGCGGCGGAGAGCGCCACGACGTCGAAGGCCGGCTCCACGTTGCCGTACAGGGCCGTTGACGCGAACGCTCCGGTCGGCGTGGTCGGCGAATACTGCCCGCCGGTCATGCCGTAGATGTTGTTGTTGAAGACGATCGCGGTGATGTTCATGTTGCGCCGCGCCGCGTGGATGAAGTGGTTGCCGCCGATCGCCGTGGCGTCGCCGTCGCCCATGACGGTGATCACCTTGAACTCGGGCCGAGCTACGGCGACACCCGTAGCGAAGGTCAAGCCCCGGCCGTGGGTGGTGTGGATGGTGTGGAAGTCCACGTAGCCGGCCGTGCGCGAGGCGCAGCCGATGCCGGAGGTGAACACGATCTCGTTTTTCGACAGGCCCGACTTGCCGATCGCCCGCACGATGGCCCCGAGCACGATGCCGTGCCCGCAGCCGGGACAGAGGATGTGCGGGAAGTGCTGCTCCCGGAGATACTCCTGTTGCTGCACGCTGGGCTCCCTCAAGGAAGATCAGGCCAGGGCCTGTTCGATCGTCCGCGACATGATGGGATTTCCGTCCGCCTGGAGCACGGCGCGCACCGAGCGGCGACCGACCGCGCGCTCGACTTCGCCCACGATCTGGCCGCGATTCGCTTCGACCATGACGAATTGCCGGACGCCGCGGTCGGCGAGCGCGATCAGGCGGTCGGTGGGGAAGGGCCAGAGCGTGACCGGGCGGAACAGGCCGACGCGCCGTCCGCGCGTGCGCGCCGCCATCACCGCCTGCCGCGCCGAGCGCGCCGTGGACCCGTAGGCCACGACGACCGTTTCCGCGTCCGCGATCGCGGTCTCGTCCACTTCCTCGATGTCCGCGCGGGCGTCGAGGATCTTGCGTTCCAGGCGGTCGAGCAGGGCCGCGGCGGCGGCCGCTTCGCCGGTCGGGAAGCCGTCCGCGCGATGCGCCAGCCCGGTCACGTGGAAGCGATAGCCGCGGCCGTAGGCGGGCAGCGGCGCCGCCGCATAGGCCGCGTCGAAAGGCGCGAATTTCTCCGGCGCCACGGTCGGCGCCAGCCGGTCCACGACCTGGACCGTGGCGTAGTCGGGCAGCAGGATGCGCTCGCGCATGTGCGCCGTGATTTCGTCGGGCAGGAGCAGGACCGGCGTGCGATACCGCTCCGCCAGGTTGAAGGCGCGCACGGTGAGGCGGAACATCTCCTCCACCGACCAGGGCACGAGGGCGATGATCTGGTGGTCGCCGTGCGTGCCCCAGCGCGCCTGCATCACGTCCCCCTGCGCCGGCCGGGTCGGCAGGCCGGTGCACGGCCCGCCGCGCATCACGTTCACCACGACCACCGGAATCTCGCGCATGCAGGCGGCGCCGAGATTCTCCTGCATCAGGGAGAAACCCGGTCCGCTGGTCGCGGTCATCGACTTCACGCCGGACAGGGAAGCGCCCGCGATCGCGCCCATGCTCGCGATTTCGTCCTCGAGCTGGATGAAGCGGCCGCCGACCTGGGGCAGGCGCGCCGCCATTTCCTCGGCGACCTCGGTCGAGGGCGTGATCGGGTATCCTGCGTAGAAGCGGCAGCCGGCGGCGAGCGCGCCTTCGGAGCAGGCCGTGGCGCCTTGCATGAAGTGCAGGCCGGGGGCGGGTTGGGGAATGGCCCCGCGCGGCGGCAGCGCGGCCGGCAGGCGCTCGGACCGCGCTTTCCCCTCCGCGCCGTGAATGGTGAGCGCGAAGTCGGGGCAGGAGAAGGTACACAGGCCGCAGGCGTTGCACTTCTCTTCGTCAAGCCGGATCTTCGGCCCCTCGAGGGTGAGCGCCGAAGTCTTGCACACCGGAACGCAGATGCCGCAACCTTTGCAGCGTGCGTCGAGAACCGCCAGGCGTCGCTTTCCGCGCATGCGTCGTCCTCTCGTCGGGGAATCGGGGATGCGCTCGACCTCGCACGTCCCATGCCGGAGGCCAGCGCGCGCGCTCCCCTGCGCCGCGCCCGGCGCGACGCCAGTTGGTGCGCCATGGCAGAAGATCCACCCCCGGGCGTTTGCCAGGGGTTGGGGAATCCGCACCAACTCGGGTGTCAGAATCCCCGCATTCTGGAGGCACTAGATCCAGTAGCGGCTTCGCGACCCAGCGGGCTCACCGCGCGCATGACTCTGGTGAAACCAGCCGATCCCGAGCCGCATCGCCCACACGTGGCGAAGCAGGGCGACTGGCCGGTGTCGCAGGGCCAACCGGATCGGCGTCTCCGCCCGAAGTCGCCGCGAAGTGGCGCGCTGGCGGTCACGCGGGCGAAGGGGCCCGCACCGGGCCAGGCGAGGCTGTGCGCTGGCAGCGCCCCCTGGGCTCGCGCGTACCGGCATCCGGAACACGGCTTGCGATACACGCCACATCGCACCCGGCAGGTCCGAACATTGCCAGCTTGCCGTCACGCACCGCACGCGGGGTGCGATGGCTCCATCGAGGAGGCACGGATGTTCAAGAAGATCGAAGGTTTCATCCAGCCGTCCACGCTGGTTCCCCTGCAGAAGTACTTGGCGAGTGAAGGTGTCGAGGGGATCTCCGTCATGGAGGTCCGTGGCGCCGGGACGCGCAGCCGGACGATCGGCGAGGCGCGCCTTCTGGAGCCGCGCCTCAAGCTGGAGATCGTTGTTCGCGAGGACATCGTAGAGCGAGTGATTACCGCCCTCAAGCGGCTTGCGACCGCAGGCGACCTGGGGGAAGGCATGCTCTTCGTCCTACCCGTTGAGCATGCCGTCCGCACTACCAACCGTCGGCGGGAAGCCGCTGCGGCGAAGTAATGGGCCTGATCAGCCGCAGTGTCACATGGAGGCGCGGGCGAACCGGCCCGCGCCTCCACCCCTTCGGCCGGTGGCCGGTGGACGGTGAACCGTGGTCAGTGAAGGCGATCCAGGAAACTCCCGGTGAGGGCTCCGGCGTCTGCTTGATCACGCTGCGCGGTACACCGTTTCCTGTTTGCTTCGGGGCGTTCGCTTGCCACCAAACCATGCCACCCCCCGTCCCCCGTCCCCCGTCCCCTTCTCCCTGACCCCTGACCCCTGACCCCTACTCCCTGACCCCCACCGTCCACCGGAGGTGCCGTGTTTCCCATCCTTGCCGCCCGCACGCTCGCGCCCCTCGTGAAGGAATTCGTGATCGACGCCCGCCCCGTCGCGCTGAAGGCGAAAGCCGGACAGTTCATCGTGCTCCGCATCGACGAGACCGGTGAACGCATCCCGCTCACGATCGCTGGGGTCGATGCCACCCAGGGCACCGTCCGGATCGTCTTCCTCGAGGTCGGCAAGAGCACGCGCAAGCTTGGGACGCTGGGCGCCGGCGACTCGCTGCTGGATTTCGTCGGCCCGCTCGGCAATCCCAGCCATGTCGAGAAATTCGGTACCGTCGTGTGCATCGGCGGCGGCGTCGGCGTGCCCGCGGTCCTGCCGATCGCGCACGCGCTCAAGGCCGCCGGCAACCACGTCATCGGCATCACCGGCGCCCGCCGCGCCGACCTGCTCATCCTCGAAGACGAGATGCGCGGCGCCTGCCATGAGCTCTTCGTCACCACCGACGACGGCTCGCGCGGCGATCGCGGCCTGGTCACCGACCCGCTGCGCCGCTTCATCGCCGAAGGGCGCAAGATCGACCTCGTCGTCGCCGTCGGACCGGCGATCATGATGAAAGCGGTCGCCGCCGCCACCCAGCCCCATGGCCTGAAGACCGTAGTCTCGCTCAACTCCGTCATGGTGGACGGCACCGGCATGTGCGGCGGCTGCCGCGTCACGGTCGGCGGCCAGACGAAGTTCGTCTGCGTCGACGGGCCGGAATTCGACGCCCACCAGGTGAATTTCGACGAATTGATGATGCGCCAGCGGATGTATCGCAACCAGGAAAAGACCGCGCTCACGCGCTACGACGAATGCCGGTCCGCGCAGCCGCGCGAGGAGGTCACCAGCCGTGGCTAGAAAAGAGATCATTCCCAAGAAGCATGCGATGCCCTGCCAGACGCCGGCCGAGCGCGTGAAGAATTTCGCCGAAGTCGCGCTCGGGTATTCCGAGCAGACGGCGATGGCGGAGGCCGCGCGCTGTCTGCAGTGCAAGCGGCCGACCTGCGTCGACGGCTGCCCGGTCGAGGTGGACATCCCGGGCTTCATTGCGCGCGTCGCGGCCGGCGACTTCGTGGGCGCCGCGCAGCGCTTGAAAGAGAAGAACCTGCTGCCCTCCATCTGCGGGCGCGTCTGCCCCCAGGAGGACCAGTGCGAGGCGCGCTGCACGCTGAGCAAGAAGTTCGAGCCGGTGGGCATCGGGCGGCTGGAGCGTTTCGTGGCGGACACGCAGCTCTGGCTGGAGCCGGCCGCGCTGCCGCCGGAGCCGCCCCTACCCCCTGCGAGCGGGTTCAAGGTCGCGGTGGTCGGCTCCGGCCCGGCGGGCCTGACCGCGGCCGGCGACCTGGTGCGCCTCGGCCACCGCGTCACGGTTTTCGAAGCCCTCCACAAGGCCGGCGGCGTGCTCGTCTACGGCATCCCGGAATTCCGCCTGCCCAAAGCGATCGTCGAGCGCGAGGTGCAGGCGCTGCAGCGCATGGGCGTGGAGCTGCGCACCAATTTCGTCATCGGCAAGACCGAGACCATCGACGAGCTGCTCGCGAACAGCTATGACGCGGTCTTCGTGGCCACCGGCGCCGGGCTGCCGCACTTCATGAATATCCCAGGTGAAAACCTGAACGGCGTCTATTCGGCCAACGAGTTCCTGACGCGCGCGAACCTGATGAAGGCCTATCGCTTCCCCGAGTACGACACGCCGATCCATCTGGGGAAGCGGGTGGCGGTGGTGGGTGCGGGGAACGTGGCGATGGACGCGGCGCGGACGGCGCTGCGGCTGGGCGCCGAGAAGGTGTTCCTGGTGTATCGGCGTTCGCACGAGGAGATGCCGGCGCGCGCGGAGGAGATCGAGCACGCGGAGGAGGAAGGGATCGACCTGCGGCTGCTGACCTCACCGGTGCGGATTCTCGGCGACAAGGAAAACTGGGTGACGGGATGCGAGTGCATCCGGATGGAGTTGGGCGAGCCGGACGCCTCGGGCCGGCGGCGGCCGGTGGCGGTGCCGCAGTCGGAGCACGTGCTGCCGGTGGACACGGTGATCATGGCGATCGGGCAGAGTCCGAATCCGCTGGTGCCGGCGACCACGCCGGGGCTGGAGACTACGCGTCACGGCACGATCGTCGGCGACCCCGAGACCGGGAAGACCGGCAAGCGCGGGGTCTTCGTCGGCGGCGACATTCTGACCGGCGCGGCGACGGTGATCCTGGCGATGGGCGCGGGACGCAAGTCCGCGCGCGCGATCGACGTGTGGCTGCGCGATCCGGAGCGGAAGTGGTAGCGGCCGGATTCGGTAGACCGTGCGCGACCCGCGCTCCCGGGGCGAGGGTCGCGCTGCACGTCTTCTAGGGGCGGGCCTTGGGCCCGCCCCAGTGGTGGCGCGGCGGATACGCGGGGTCCGGGCGGCCGAGCCGGTCCGGCCTCCCCTCGTGCGCCATCGACTCGGGCCGCCCCGCGAACCGGGGCCGCTCCATGACCATCGCCGCACCGGCCGGCGCAAGGCCACGCCGACTCCTCCCGCGCGCCCCTCCCCGCGCCGGCCTACTCCTCCCCCTCCTCCGGCGTCTCCACCTGCCGATCCAGCAGGTCTACGCGATCCACCCGATGCGGGTACCTGCCGATGACCGCGCGCTCCTCCTCGGGCAACCCGTAGAGATGCTCGACCTCGTGGTCGAGCTTCACCCACAGCGCCGCCGGCGTGGCGCGGACCCTCTGAGATCCGCGGCCGGATCAACCCCGAGCGCTCCCCGGGAGCAGGCCTGCGTGGGTCCTGGAAGTCAGCCGGCCGGCTACTTCGCCTCCCCCACCGCCGCCGGTACGACCCGTCCCATCAGGCAAAACACCCGGTTGCCCTTGGTCGAAACGATCACCTCGGGCGCACCATCGCCGTCCAGGTCGCGCGCCAGCGGCGTGCGCT
>JACRIP010000369.1 GCA_016220045.1 Planctomycetota bacterium | reverse complement strand
GGTGGACGTTGGTAGGTGGACGGTGGACGGTGGACGGTGGACGGTGGACGGTGGACGGTGGACGGTGGACGGTGGACGGTATAGCTTCGGCGTAGACAAAAAGCGTGCGAGATGCGAAAACAGACGGGTCGGCGCCCCGGTGCGCTCGACTTGGTTCCGGGATCCCCTCGCTCGATCCGAGACGCGCGACCCGCCATGACTCATGTCTGCCCCGTATGCCGCACGACCGGTCCCGTGGACGCCGGCTCCTCCGCGTGGTGTGCCGCATGCGGCTGGAACGTGGAGCGGCGGCGTACGCCCGGCCCGGAGACGCGGTACGAGAAACTTCTCGACCGCGTCGTGACCGCCGCGAGCCGGCGCTACGGGCCGGCCCTGCATACCGAGATGATCGAACGGGGCGAGGCTCCCGCGGGCTGGTCGGCCTCCTACGGCATCGCGTGGCTGCTCGCCGCGCTCGTGAACGCCGGGGTGCTGGCGATGCCGCTCGTCGCTCTGGCACTGCTGGCCTACGCCCCGGTCATGCTGCTCGCGGCGATTCCGGCCTCGATCCTCGTCCTCCTCGCGTGGGGGATGTTCCCGCGGCCGTGGCCCATGCCGAACCGCGTCGTCGAACGCGCGCAGGTTCCCGAGCTCTACCGTCTCATCGACGAGGTGGCCGCCGCGGTCCGCGCCCCGGCGATCCATGCCCTCGCCCTCAGCGGTGACTTCAACGCCTGCCTGATGCACGTCGGCTGGCGGCGGCGGACCGTGCTCCAGCTCGGCCTGCCCCTCCTCGCCGTGCTCGATCCGCAGGAACGCGTGGCGCTCCTGGGGCATGAGTTGGGGCACGCCGTCGCCGACGATCCGCTGCGCTCCGGCATGATCGATCGCGCCCTCGTCGCCCTGAGTTCGTCCGCGCAGGACCTCCGGCCCGATGCCCTGGTGTCCGCGGAGATTGGGCTCCTGGCCATCCCATTCAACGTGTTGCTCCTGGGCCTCAGCCTCATGGTAGAGGGGCTCGCCCTCTTCGTCCTCTTCGTCGCCGCGCGCGAGCACCAGCGTGGCGAGTATCGCGCCGACCTGGTTGCCGCCCGCGTGGCCGGCACCGCCGGCGCCCTCGGCGCCATGGCGCGCCTGCAGTCGGTCGATGCCGTCCTGCTGGCGATCCAGCGCTACGCCCTCCGCGGGGATAGCGGCGACCTCGACGCCGAGCTGCGCGCCGCCGTCGCCGACCTGCCGCCGCGCGAACGCGAGCGCATCGCCCGCGCCGAACGCTCCGCGGGCATCCGCCTCGACGCCTCTCATCCGCCCACCGCCTACCGCATCGAACTCCTGCACGCCAGCCCGGTGACCACGCCGGCCGTCACCTTGACCGCGCCGGCAAACGCCCGGATCGAGGCCGAGCTGGCGGCCCTCCCGCGTGAGATTCGTCGCGCCGCCGTCGATGCCTTCCGCTCCGGAAGACCGGCGTGAACCGCGGATGAGGAAGCGACCCGCGCCTGCGCCTCGCGCCCGCACGAGGCCGGGCGCGGCCGACCCCACGGGTGCATGTCCGTTCTTGCAGCTCGACCGAACCGGCCATACTCAGCCAAGCCACTGCCTCGGTCGTGCTCGTATCTCGTACTCGTACTCGTACTCGAACGCCCAGGGCATTCGAGTACGAGTACGAGTACGAGCACGACGGAGGCCTAGTCGCCGATGCGTGCGGGCGGTACGGTCGGGATGCAGGTCCGGACATGCACACCCGACCCCACCCCTACCTTGACAGTCCCGGCGCCGCCTGCTTCAATACCCGCCGTGTCGGGGAATCCTCTCGTCATTCCGGAGGTGAGGCATGCGGGGTCTGACTAAGCACCTCAAGCGCGTCAAGTTCTCGGAAGGGGGCGAGTTCATCGTCCTCGCGCTCAACGGCTACGTCAACGTCTCCACCATCGAGGTGTTCCAGAAGTCGGTGCAGGCGCTGCTCGACAAGGGCGTGCGCAGCCTGGCGATCGACTTCTACGAGGTCGATTACATCAACTCCTCCGGCATCGGCTTCCTGGTCTCGGTCGCCGACGCGCTGAAGAAGGTCAACGGCAACCTCGTCCTCACGCGCGTCCACCGCTCCGTCGGGTTGACGATGCACAACCTCGGCCTGACGACGTTGATCCCCTTCCTGCGCGACGCCGCCGCGGCGCAGCAGTACTTCCGCCGGCTGCTGGTCAAGAAGCCCGCCGCCGCCGGCGCTCCCGCCGCCCCCGGCGCCGCCGCACCGGCCTCGGCCCCCGCCGCCGCCCCCGCCAAGAAGGGCGGCCGCTCCGTCCTCCTCGAAAAGTCCTCCCGCGCCCTCGCCGACATGCTCGCCCGCCGCAACAAGGAGGGCGTCAAGGCCAGCGTCCTCGTCGTCGTTCCCGAGCGCAACGTCTTCACCGACATCCTGCGCCTGCGCCTGGGCAAGGAAACCACCAACTTCCACATCGTCCCCGACTGCCTCGAAGCCTACAAGAACTTCAGTACCTTCCGCCCCGACGTCGTCCTGCTCGAGGACAGCGTTCCCGGCTCCGAGGAGTTCCTCGCCAAGATCCGCACCGAAAAGGACAAGAGCCTGATCCCGGTCATCAAGGTCTACCCGCAGGCCGCCGATCCGCGCGCGCGCATCGAATTCAAGATCTGGGAGAACGATTACCTCGTCGAGCCCTTCGAGATGAAGGAACTCTTCGCGATGATCGAGGCCGAGATCATGAAGTCGCCGCGCTTCCGGGCCCAGGCGGGCGCGCTGCCGCAGCAGCTCCACTTCACCTTCCGCTCCTCCGAGGACAACACCAACAAGGCCCTCAACCTGGGCAAGTCGGTGATCTTCCACGTGGGCCTGGCCGAGAATACGGCGATCTCCCTATTCGCCGCCTTCCAGGAGGCGGTGGACAACGCGCTGCGCCACGGCAACCGCTACAACCAGAAAAAGCGCGTGGACGTGGTCTTCCTGATCCAGCCGGACACGATTGCGGTCACGGTCGAGGACGAGGGCACCGGCTTCGAGGCGGGCAAGTTCGTGCAGATGGCGCGCGAGCAGGACGCGATCACCCGTGCGCGCAAGACGCGTGCGGAGGGCAAGCTCGGCGGCCTCGGGATCAAGCTGATGCTCGAGTGCACCGACAAGCTCGAGTACCTGGGGAAGGGGAACAAGCTGCGCATCGAGAAGCGCATCCCCGCGCCCGTGGTGGCGGCGCCCGCCACCGCGTAGGGCGGTGGCCCGTGGGCGGTGGACGGGGGCCGGTGGCCGGTGGCCGGTGGCCGGTGAACGGTGAACGGACTGTCGGGGGGACGGCAGCCCGCGGACGTGCGGCGGAGGTGCTGGGCGTTGGCGTTCCGGGGAGCCTGATCCTCCCGCCGTGATGGTCGCGGATGCGGAGGCGATCGCAGGAGGCCACCCCGGGGCGGACACGGGGGTCCGCCCCTACGCCGGTCCACCCCTGCGGGTAGGGGCGGACCCCTGTGTCCGCCCTGGCGTGGCTTGGCCGGCCCGTTGCGCGGCCGCCGCTACGAGCCGCCCGCCCCCGCCCCCGCGCCCCCCTCCGCGCCCGCCGCCTCGCGCTCGGCGCCTGCCCCTTCCAACTCCTCGATCTTCGTCGCCAGCTCCTCGATCACGGCGTCCGCGAGCGGCGTGCGCAGCCG
>JACRIP010000368.1 GCA_016220045.1 Planctomycetota bacterium | reverse complement strand
TCTCACCCAATCACCCAATCACCCAATCACCCAATCACCCAATCACCCAATCACCCAATCACCCAATCACCCAATCACCCAATCACCCAATCACCCAATCACCCAATCACCCCATCACCCAATCACCCAATCACCCAATCGTCCTTCCTCGCCTTCTCGCCTCTCCCCTCGCATCACGCTGGTCCCATGGGCTGGTACCTCTTCGTCGAACGCCTCCTGTCCGAGGCCCAGGAACGCGGGGAGTTCTCGAACCTCCCTGACGCAGGCAAACCCATCGACCTCGCGGAGAATCCCTTCGCGCCGGCCGACTGGCGGCTCGCCAACAAGATCCTGAAGGACAACCAGCTCCTCCCGGAGTTCCTGGAGCGGCGCAAGAACCTCGAGCGCCTCGCCCAGGCCGTCGAGGACCTGGTGCGCCGGCACGACCGCCAGTTCTCGCAGCTCACCGTTCGCTGCGCCCGTCACATGCGCGACCTGGCCGTGCTCTTCCCCATCGCCTCCGAGCTCATGCGCTTCCTGGCCGAGCTTCCCATCGGGCTGACCGGTGCGCGCGACGCAGCCGACTCCTCGGAACCCGCGCCGCCCGCCGGCGGGGCGGCCTCGGTCTCCACCGCGACCACTGCGGCGGCGGCCGCCGCCGCGGCGCTGCCCCTCCCCCCGCCCCCGCCACCCACCCGCGACACCACCCGCCGCCGCCGCGCGACCGAGCGCGCCCGCGCCGCCCTCGCCGATCTCATCCCGGTCGTCCGCCAGCGCAACGCCCTCGTAGCCGATACCCTCTGGCGCTACCGCAAACTGCTCGAGGAAACGAACGCGGAGATCGGCGGACTCAACTCCGCGATCGCCCGCGACAACCAGTTCAACCTCGGCTCCCTGCAGCGCGCGCCGCTCGACGTGGACGCGCGGCTCCACGAGTTCGCGCGCCGCTACCCCGCCATCCCCCCGCCCCCCGACGAGACCGCCGCCCCCGGGGGCCGCCCCGCATGAACCTCGGCTCCCACCTCTCCATCGCCGGCGGCCTGCACCACGCCCTCGAGGAAGCCGCCCGCCTCGGCTGCGGCGCACTGCAGATCTTCACCAAGTCCAACACCCAGTGGGCCGCCCGCCCCCTCGCCGCGGCTGCGGTAAAGACCTGGCACGACACCCGGCGCGCGACCGGCATCCGCGCCGTCGTCGCCCACGACTGCTACCTGATCAATCTCGCCAGTCCGGACCCCGCGCTCCGCCAGAAGTCGATCGACGCCTTCCGCGTCGAAATGGAGCGCGCCGAGCTCCTCGGCCTCGACGGGCTGGTCATGCACCCCGGCGCCCATCTCGGCACCGGCGAAGAGGCCGGCCTCGAACGCGTCGCCGACGCCTTCGACACCCTCCACGCCGCCACCCCCGGCTACCGCCTGCGCATCCTGGTCGAGACCACCGCCGGCATGGGCACCACGCTCGGCTGGCGCTTCGAGCACCTCGCGCACCTCCTCCGCCGCGTTCGCGCCGCCGACCGCCTCGGCGTCTGCCTCGACACCTGCCACGTCTTCGCCGCCGGCTACGATTTCCGCACTCCCGCCGGCTACCGCAAGGTCATGCGCGAGTTCGAGCGCCGCGTCGGCCGCGACCGCATCTGCGCGTTTCACCTGAACGACTCGAAAGGCGAGTGCGGCAGCCGGCTCGACCGGCACGAGCACATCGGCCGCGGCAAGCTCGGCCTCGAGGCCTTCCGCCCGCTGCTCAACGACCGCCGCTTCCGCGACGTGCCGATGATCCTCGAGACGCCGAAGGAGGAGGACATGGATCGCGTGAACCTGGCCGCCCTGCGCGGATTGCGGGCGCGCGCGACCCCCACCGCCCGCGCGCGCACCCGGGTCACTTGAACCAGGCCCCCAGGTCGTAGACCCGGATGGTCCCGCCCAGCCGGGCCAGGTGCTCCGCCCGCTTCTCCGACGCGGCGAACGGCTCGCCGCCCCAGCGGCACAGCTCGTTCGCGTAGCGCGCCTGGGCGCCCACCGGATGCGGGAAGCTCCAGGGGTGCACGGCGCCGCCCATTTCCTTCAGGGCGACGAGCACCGGCCCGGGAATGCCGAAGCCGCCGATCAGGTCCGGCCCGACCACCAGGTAGCGCGTCCCGCCGCGCACCTGCCGCGCCAGCTCCGCGCCGGTCTCCGGCAGCGCCTTCGCCCGCGTGGCCGGCAACTCATGTGCCCACCCGATCTCGGTCTCGGCGATGAAATAGGCCGGCGCTGCGTTGCCCCCGCCGAGCGTGCGCACGAAGCGGAGTGCCGCGGCCCAGCCCGACACGGCGCGGACCGCGGGCTCCGGGTGCGCCGCGAGGACGACGGCCAGCGCTGCCGCCGCGACGACCAGCGGCGACGCCAGCCGCGCCGACCACCGCGCTCTGTTCGCTCCGTTCGCCCCGTCCACCCCGCTCGCCCCTCCCGCCCGGAACAGTCCCCCGGCCAGCACGGCCGCCGGCGGCAGCAGCACGTAGAGGTAGCGCAACGCCTGCTGCGTCGCACGCGACATGAAGAGCAGCAGGCCGAGCCCGAGTCCCACGAGGAGCACGCGGTCCGCGGGCGTACGCGCCGCGGCGGCCCGCGCGACGCCCAGCAGCGCCAGCAGGGGGAACACCGCGCCCTCCCAGCGCTCCACCAGGACCGTGAGCGGCGCCCATTCTCCGAACCCCGCCTCGCGCACGCCCTGCCCGAGCAGCGCGTGCAGGAGGCGGTCGAAGTACGTGTACGCGACGCTGCTCCGCGGCAGGTCGAGCCAGCCGAGCGCGAGCGGGTACACGGCCTCGGCCGCGAGCACGGGGAGCGCCATGCCCGCGATCAGCCAGAGCAGGGCGCGCCCGCGCCCCGGCGCGGCCCGCCCGTCCCCGAACCACAGCACCAGCGGCAGGTACACCGGCACCGGCACCAGCCGGCAATTGCAGAGAAAGGCGAGGCCGCCGGCCAGCCCGGCCAGAAAAGCCAGCCGCAGCGGCCAGGGCGGGCCGAAGCGCGGAGGTCCATCCGGTGAATACCTGATCTCCCGCGCCCCGCCCCCGCCTTCCCCGCCGCCGCTGCCGCCACCACCGGGGGCCGCGACCGGCGTTCCGGCGGCGGCACGTCCCGCCGTCAGGGCGAGCGCGGCGGCGAGCCCGACGAAGAAGGTCGCGTCGGCCTCCGCGAGCGGCGAGCGGTGGTAGAGCACGGAGAGCGGGGAGAGGGCCAGCACCAGGGCGGTCAGCAATCCCGGTCCCGGCCCATACCAGCGCCGCGCGACCCAGGCCGCGCCGAGGATCGTCAAGAGCCCGAACGCGCACGCCTCGAGGCTCCCTGCCAGCTCGGGCGGCACTCCCGCCAACAGGAGGAGGGCGATGAGGAAGGCGTGAGCCGGCTTGGCCATGAACGGGAGGAAGAAGGTCGGCACGCGGCGCCGCAGTTCGGCGCGCAGCGTCTCCGCGCGTTCCGCGGCCTCCGCGCCGGGTCGCCGCACGGCGAGCCCGAATTCGACCGTGAGCGGCAGCGCGCGCACCGCCGCAGCCATGAAGTGCGCTTCGTTCAGGTAGGCGGCTTCGTCGGAGAGCGCGAGCCCCTGGTTTTCCAGCGCGACCAGCCGCCAGGCGGCGCCCAGGGCGAGGATCAGGCCCAGGCACGCCCACCACCCTGCCGGGCCCCCGAGCCGCGCTAACGCGCCGGCACATCGCGCGCGCAGCGCAGTCCCGCCCATGACGTCTTCTCCCCGGCTGGTCCCTTGAACATGTCGAAGGTGCGGATGAAGCCCTTGCCGTGCTGCCAGGAACCGCCGGCCATGACCGCCTGGTTCTGCCCGAACCGTTCCTCGACGTACTCGGCCACGTTGCCGGACATGTTCAGGCAGCCATACGGGCTCGCCCCCGCGGCCGGTTCGTGGACGCGGTAGAAACCGGCCTTGCCGGGCGCCGGCGAGTCGGCACAGGCCGCCCGCCCGGCCTCGAAACGGTCACCCCAGGCGAATACCCGGCCATCGGCGCCCCGCGCCGCCTTCTCCCACTCCGCCGCGTACGGCAGCCGTTTCTTCGCCCACCGCGCGTAGGCCTGCGCGTCCTCCCAGGAGATTCCCCGCAACGGCTGCTCCTCGATGCCCGACGGCAGCTTCGGCGCGAACCACATCAAATGCGTCCCGAGCTCCTTCCCGCCAAAGGGCATGCGCAGCATTTTTCCGGCGGTATCGAGCGTGTCCAGGAACCGCTTGTACTCGCCACAGGTGGTTTCGCAGCGATCGATCAGGAAGCCCTCGACCGCGCGCGGGTACAGCCATTCCTCAGGGTTTCCCCCGAGATAGTCACCGACCGCGACGTAGATCATCTCCGGCGGCGCGTCCGCGGCGGGCAGGAGCGGGGTGGCGAGATGGATCGCCCCGTTGCGCGGCACGACGAAGGGCACCCGGGCGGGCGCGTACCCCTCCAGTTCGAGGACCAGGAGCCGGCTCCCCATATCGACCGGGAACTGGGCGGTGGGCGTGGTCCCGAGCGGCTGTGCCTCGCCCCAGGACATGGTGTCCGGCTGCCACGCCGCCAGCGTCACGCGCGCCCCGCCGGGAATGCTCGCGACGCTCAGCCAGCCGCGCCCGTCCACGCGCGTCTGCAGCTCCTCCGCGGCCTGGCCGAGCGCGCTCCCCACGTCCAGGCGCCCCAGCACGTTCAGGTAGGCGGCCGCGCCGTCGTACTTCTCCAGGTCCGCTTCGATCTGCGCGAAGGAGAGCAGGCTCTCCAACTGCGCCCGGTGCGCCGCGGCATCGTCAGGTCTTTTCCCGAGCGCACGCTGCGTCAGGCTCCAGGCCGTGGTGGTCGCGTCGCGCGCCCGCGCCCCGATCTCCTCGATCGCGCGCCGGGCCTTTCCTTCCGCCGCCGCCCGCTGCGCCGGCGCCGCCTGCTGGGCCTCCGAGCGCAGTTGCTGCGCCTGCCCGCGGAGGCCGTCGGCCTCGGTCAGCTTCTTCCGCGCCTCCGCCACGTACTCCGCGGTCGCCCGGCGGTCCGCCTCCTCGCGCGCGCTCCGCGCCGACGCCGACCAGGCCAGCGTCATGGCCACCGCCGCCACGCCCGCCGCCGCCACCGCCGACAGCGCGCGGTTGCGGCGCACCGCACGCACCGCCGTCCCCGCCCAGCCGATCCGCTTCGCCTGGATCGGCTCGCCGTGGATGAAACGCGTCAGGTCCTCCGCCAGGTCCGCGGCCTCGGCGTAGCGCCGCCCCGGCTCCTTCTCCAGCGCGCGCAGGCAGATCGTCTCCAGGTCCACCGGAATGCGCGGATTGATCCGGCGCGGCGCCGTCGGATCGGCCGACTGGACGCAATGGATCACGACTTCCGCGGACGGCCCGTCGAAAGGCCGTTTGCCCGTGGTCAGTTCATACAGCGTTGCCCCGAGCCCGTAGACGTCCGTCCGGTGGTCCACCTGGTCGGTCCGGCCCGCCGCCTGCTCCGGCGCCATGTAGGAAGGCGTCCCGAAGGTCGCCCCCGCCACGGTCAGCGCCGCGCTCCCTTCCACCCGCGCCAGCCCGAAATCGCTCACCAGCACCCGGGCCGCCGGCGTCACCATCAGGTTCGCGGGCTTCACGTCGCGATGGATCACGCCGTGCCCGTGCGCATAGGAGAGCGCCAGCGCCGCATCCCGCACCAGCGTCGCCGCGCGCTCGAACGAGATCTTCTCGTGGCGCAACACGTCGTCCAGGTTGCGTCCGTCGATCAGCTCCATGGCGAAATAGGGCGTGCCCTGTTCTTCGCCGATCGCGAAGACCTTGATGATGCCGGGGTGGTCGAGGCGCGCGACCGCCTCGGCCTCGCGCCGGAACCGCTCGCGTCCGGAGGGGGTGGCGGCGAGGCTCGCGGGCAGGACCTTGACGGCGACGCGGCGGCGGAGAGTGGTCTGTTCGGCCTCGTAGACCGCGCCCATGCCGCCCCGCCCGAGCTCGCGCAGGATGCGGAATTCGCCGAGCCGCACCGGCGTGCCGTCGGGGGCGAATTCCGCGCCGGGGATCGCGGAGGGCTGATCGACGATGGTGTCGGCGCCGCTGGCGAGCGCGCGCAGGGCGCCGGAGCCCGAAGGGGAGGCGGCGACGGGCGCGCCGGAGACGGAGGGGCTAGGGTACATGCCCGATTTTCCGGACCCGCCCCCGCCCCCGGGCGGCCGCGAGGGCGGCCCGCCCGCAAAGTCCTCCGCCACGACCTTGAAGGTCCGCCCGCAGTGCAGACAGAAGACCTGGGCCCCGACCGAGGTCAGGAGCTCCACGTCGCGACCGCAGAAACCGCAGATCTTCTTGAGCAGGCGCGGGGGCATGGCGGCGTCACCGCTTCCCTGAGAAGAACTCCTCGTACATGCCCACGTCCTCCGGCGAGCCGATGGCCAGCGGCACCCGTTCGTGCAGGCTCTTCGGCTCCAGGTTCAGGATGCGCATGTCCCCGGTCGTCGCGCGCCCCCCCGCCTGCTCCACGATCATCGACATCGGATGCGCTTCGTAGGTCAGCCGCAGCTTCGCCTTGGGCTTCTGCGGATCCTTGCAGTCGGCCGGGTACAGGAAAATCCCGCCGTACAGCAGCGTCCGATGCACGTCCGCCACCATCGACCCGATGTAGCGCAGCGAGTACGGCCGGTTCGTCGCCTCGTCGCGCTGCTTGATGTACTGGATGTACTTCTGCGTCCCCGCGTCCCAGAAGAGCGCGTTCCCCTCGTTGATCGAATAGATCTTGCCGCGCGCGGGAATCCGGATCGCCGGATGCGAAAGCAGGAACTCGCCCAGGCTCGGATCGAGGGTGAAGCCGGCGACGCCGTGGCCGGTGGTGTAGACCAGCATGACCGAGGAGCCGTACACGACGTAGCCGGCGGCGACCTGCTCGTAGCCGTGGCGCAGGCAGTCCTCGAGCGAGCCCTGCCGGCCGCGCGACTTGCGATGGTAGATCGACCAGATCGTGCCCACGCTCACGTTTGCGTCGATGTTCGAGGACCCGTCGAGCGGATCGAAGAGCAGCACATAGTGACCGAGCGGGAACTGGTCGGGGATCGGGATGATGTCCTCGACCTCCTCCGAGG
Organism: Planctomycetota bacterium; assembly: GCA_016220045.1. Classification (GTDB taxonomy): domain Bacteria; phylum Planctomycetota; class MHYJ01; order WSZJ01; family JACPWG01; genus JACRIP01. The sequence goes on along the minus strand of JACRIP010000368.1, from coordinate 914 downwards.
CCATGACGCAGAGATGGCCGCCATGATCCATCGCCTTGAAGATCCGGTCCTGCGCGTACTGGTCGAGTTTCATGACCGTATCGCCCGAGACGTTGTGCGTCCCGGCGGCGCCGAGGATCTCGCTCACCAGGCCCGCCTTGTTGACTTCGCGGGCGATGAGCTTGAAGGCGAGGGTCAGGTCCCAGAGGAGGCGTGTGAAGCGTCCGCTGGCCTCCGGGTGCAGGGTCTGCTGCTCCATGATGTGGCGCTGGAGCGTGACGATCTTCCCGCTCATGCCGCACATTCTCCGCTGCGGGGTGGACGACTACGGGTTTTGCCGTATACCCGCAAAAGGCCCGGGGCGATGGGCGCGTGGGAGGAGAGGGGAGGTCGGGCGGCGCGGGCAACCGCCGCGCCGATCCTGACGGCCCACTATAGCCGTGCGGCCGGGTGGTCGCAACCAAAACCGGTGGCCGGGGACGAGGGGCGAGGGGTCAGGGAGCAGGGGTCGGGGATGGAGGGGTAGAGGGGGCGGGGGCGGAGGGACCAGGGGGGAGGGACGAAGGGGTAAAGGGGGCGGGAGGCGAAGGGGCAGGGGCGGAGAGCGGCCGGGTCCGATAATCAGCGAGCGCGCCGCGCGCCCGGCCCGGCGGCGGCCGTTGCGCCGCGCTACTCGGCCTCGGGGTCCTGCGGCGGCTGCCACGCGTGCGGCTTCCCCTTGGAGGGGAGCGGGCGCCGGCCCGAAGGACGACGTTTCACGCGCTCCGCGATCGCATCCACACGCGCGCGCAGCGGTTCCGGCAGCCCCTCTCCGCTCTTCTTCGTCGCGCGGGCCATGACGTCCACCTCGAACACGGTGTTGCCCCCCCCCAGGACCAGTCGTCGCCTTGCGTATATCGGCCGGGCACCCGCTTCTCCTTTCCTCTAAAACCGCT
>JACRIP010000367.1 GCA_016220045.1 Planctomycetota bacterium | reverse complement strand
GCCGCACCAGCGCCGGCACGCCCTCCGGCGGCGTCGGCGCGTCGGTGTGCCCCGCCCGCGGCGGCGTGGGCTGCGGCCGCGCCCCGCCGCCCGCACCCACCGGACTCGGGTCCACCCGCGTGTCCGCCTCCCCCGTCGGCATATCCTCCGCCGCCACGCTCGTGATCACCTCCGGCACCCGCAGCTCCCGCGCACACTTGTAGCAGATGATCTTCGCCCCCGGCGTGAACATGATCACGTTGAACTGCGTGCTGCACCCCGGACAGAGCAGGATCTTCGTCCGCTGATAGTCCAGGACATGCCGGACCTGATCCATCGTCAGGTAGTTCTTCTTCACCATGATCTCGCCCAGGCGCAGAAACAGATCCTCCTCGATCTTCGCCTGGATGCGCACGCACTCGTTCACCGCGTCCTCGCTCGCGAACCCGAAGCGCAGCACGATGCGGCCGAAGAGCGAGTCCTCGCGCTTCTCGCGCGTGTGGATCGCCCGCTCCTGCAGGTTCTGGCGCTGCGCCTCGACCACCTCCTGGAGGGTGTCCTCGGTGAGGTAGCCCTTCTCCATCAGGATCAGCCCCAGCGGCTTCTTCTCCGCCAGCGTCTCCTGGAGGCGCACGCACTCGTCGATCTGTTCCTCGGTCACGAAGCCCGCGTTGACCGCGATCTTCCCGAAGAGGATGTCGGCTTTCGAGAGCATGAGGTGCGCCCTGAACGAACTGCCGGGCCGGAACGGGCCGAGTCGGGCGCCCGCCCCGGTCGGGAATGTCGTCAATCCGCGTCCCGCAGGAACCGGTCGACGAGCAGGAGCCCGACCAGGGTCTTGGCGTCCGCGATGCACCCGCTGGCGGCCATCGCCAGCGCCCGATTCAAGGTGAATACCTGACTCACGCAGTCCTCGTCGGCGTCCTGTGCCGCCTCCGCGAGCGCCAAGTCGCGCGCGAGGAACAGGTGGATGCGTTCGGTACAGAACCCGGGGGCCGAAAAAAAAGTCGATAACTTCCGCCAGCGCCGGGCGCGCCGGCCGGTTTCCTCGATCAGTTCGCGGCGCGCGCACGCGAGCGGCGCCTCCCCGGCTTCGAGCGTCCCGGCGGGGATCTCCCAGAGATCGCCGTCCGCGGCGAAGCGGTACTGCCGGACGAGGAGGAGGTGGTCGCGGTCGAGGAGGGGCACGACCGCGACGGCCCCGCCGTGGGCGATGAACTCGCGCGTGAAGCGCCTGCCGCCCGGCCCGGCGAGCTCGATGCGGTCGAGGCCGAAGACGCGTCCGTCGAAGAGGCGGCGGCGGCCGAGGACGCGGAAGCCCGAGTGGCTCGCGAGCGACCCGGCCGGTTTCTTCATCGGGCGGATGCCTTATGTCACGCGCCCAGGCGCTTGCGGATGTAGGCGGCGCGCACCGCGTCGCGGTCGGCGGCCTCCAGGATCTTGTGCTCGTGCTTCTGCAGGTGGCCCGGCTGGGTGGAGACGAACAGCTCATTCAGGACGCGCTGGTCCACGCCGTCGACCACGCCGAGGTTGACGCCGAGGCGCAGCAGCGAGAGCAGTTCGAGGGTCTCGTCGGACGAGATCGTGCGGGCGTTCTTGAGCGTGCCGACCGCGCGCCAGACCTTGTCCTCGAGCCAGGTGCGCTTCTCCTTGAGCAGCTTCTCGCGCCAGGTCTTCTCGTACTTGGCGATCTCCGGCACGACGCCTTGCATCTCCTGGACCAGTTCCTCCTCGGACTTGCCGAGGGAGACCTGGTTGGAGATCTGGTAGAAATCGCCGGTGGCCTGGGTGCCCTCGCCGTAGAGGCCGCGGACGGTGAAGTTGATGCGCTGGAGGGAGTGGAGGATCTTGTCGAGGGTCTTGGTCATGACCACGGCGGGGAGGTGGAGCATGACGGAGATGCGCATGCCGGTGCCGACGTTGGTGGGGCAGGCGGTGAGGTAGCCGAACTGGGGGGAGAAGGCGTAGGTGAGGGAGCGGTCGAGGGCGTCGTCGATCTTGGAGATTTCGTCCCAGGCCTCCTGGAGCTGGAGGCCGGAGCGGAGGACCTGGATGCGGAGGTGGTCCTCTTCGTTGACCATGATGGAGAGGGCCTCGCGCTTGCCGACGGCGACGCCGCGGTCGGCATCGCCGGCGGCGTGTTCGCGCGAGATCAGGTGGCGCTCGACGAGGAAGAGGCGCTCGATGGGGTTCAGATCCTTGAGCGCGAGGTAGAGGACGTTCATCCCCTTGCCGAGCTTGTTGCCCTCGATGCGTTCGCGGGCGAGGGCTTCGACCTCGGCGCGTTGCTTGGGCGCGGCCTGGGTGAGAAAGGGGTAGCCGTCGAGGTTGCGGGCGAGGCGGACGCGGCTGGAGATGACGACGTCGCTTTCGGGCCCCGTGCCGCGCAGCCACTCGCCCGCGGAGCCGGCCAGATCGTCGAGTTCGGGTTTCACTCCGCGGGCTCCTTGAGCTGGCGGATGCGGTCGCGCACCTCGGCGGCCTTCTCGTATTCCTCGGCCTTGACCAGGCGGTCGAGCTCCTTTTCCAGCGTCTCGAGGGCGTGCTCCTTGGTCTCTCTCGCGCGCGCGGCGGAGGCGAAGGTGGCGGGGGCCTTGCCCCGGTGCTGCGTGGCGCCGTGGATCTTCTCGAGCAGCGGCAGGAGCCCGCCGCGGAAGACCACGTAGTCATGGGGGCAGCCGAGGCGCGTGCGCTGGCGGAACTCGGCGTAGGTGATGCCGCACTTCGGGCACTTGAGCTCGGCGAGATCCTTGAGCCCGCGGCCGGTCACCTCGATCACCCCGGAGAGGATCTCCGCCAGCGGGACCTTGAAGTTGATCCCCTTGGTCTTCGCACACTCGTCGCAAAGATGGATCTCTTTGCGCACGTTCTGGTGCTCGATCTCCGTGAGGTGCACGGTCGCGGGGTTCTTGATGCAGAGTTCGCAGAGGACCTCGTGGCTCTCCTGGCACTCCCCGATGCGGGCGGCGCGGGCGGGGACACCCCCGGTCAGTTCATGCCGACGGTCCAGATGGCGGCGGAGCGCCGGCGGCCGGAGGAGACGGCGTAGGGGTTGACCGAGCCCTTGGCGCAGACGGCGGGCAGCCGTCCGCGCACGCCGGACACCGGCGCACCGTCCGAACAGGCGGCGCAGAGATGGGCCTTGCGGCGCACGCGCCGACCGACCATCTCCATGACGTAGACCGTGGCGGGAGCCTTCTCGCACTTCTGGCACAACATTCCGCGGTCCCTTTCAATCCCGAGCAGCCGACGAGCGGCGGAAAACGGCACGGTACCTTCCCGATCAATTCAGGATCCGGCGCGCAGGGCGCGAACTACGTGAACGACCTGATTCAGGGAACGCCTGGCGGCCCCTCGGGCGACCCACCGGGTCGCCCCTACTGGCCCTTGCTCTGCACCACCTGCTTTTCCCACTTGAGGAGCTCCGAGACTTCGGAGAGCGAGGAGGCCGAGCGGATCTCCTTGCGCAAGCGGTTCTCCTTCTCGAGGACGTCCATCGCGCGGTTGGCGAACTCGACGGCCTTCATGCCGGGGATGCGCACGACGCCGTTGTCGTCGCCGACGATCCAGTCGCCGGGTGCGACCTCGAGGCCGCCGACGCGGATCGGCACGCCCATTTCGCCGAAGCCCTTGGGCTCGCCGGCGGAGGGGGTGACGAGGCGGGCGAAGGAGGGGAAGCCGATCTTGCGGATATCGTCGATATCGCGCACGGCGCCGTCGATGACGACGCCGGCGAGTTTGCGCTGGAGGGCGCTTTCGGAGGCGAGCTCGCCCCAGACGGCGGGGCCCTTGCTGCCGGCGTCGATCACGAGGACGTCGCCGGGCTTGGCGAACTCGATGGCCTCGACCGGCTTGGCCCAGTCGCCGGGGTAGGTGCGTACGGTATAGGCCTGACCGACCATCTTGAGGCCGCCGGTCCAGGGCAGGATGCCCTCGATGTGGCCGCCGCGGTGCATGGCGTCCGAAATGTTCGCGGTGGAGACCTTCTGGAGGATTTCCCGGATATTGTCGCCGGCGAAGCGCTTGAAGAACTGGGTTTCGATCTTGGCGCCGGTCTCGATGGCGTGGAGCAGGTCGCGGGTGGCCTTCTCGGCGTCGGCGGACTTGGTGATGGCGCCGCCGACGATGACGATGTCGCCGCCGGCCTTGACGGCATCGACGGCGCTTTCGGAGTTGAGGCCGCCGGCGACGGCGATCGGGAGGGTGACGCGCTTGCGCACGCTGCGGATCTTCTCGAGCGGGTCCTTGCCGGCCATCTGTTCGTCGATCGGGCAATGGATCGAGACGTGGTGTGCGCCCCATTCCTGGCAGGCGGCGGCGAGCTCTTCGGGGTTGGCCACGCCGAGCAGGTCGACGCAGATGTCGAGGCCGTAGTTGCGTCCGGCCTCGATGCACTCCTTGATGGTGGCGGGGGAGGAAGCGCCGAGCACGGTGGCGACGTTGGCGCCGGCCTTGGCGGCGGCTTCCATTTCGATCCGGCCGGCGTCCATGGTCTTGAGGTCGGCGACGATGGTCGCCTTGGGGAAGGCCTGGCGCAGGGCGCGCACGGCGTCGAGGCCCGCGCTCTTGATCAGCGGCGTGCCGGCTTCCAGCCAGGTGGCGCCGGCCTTGACCGCTTCTTCGGCGACTTTGAGGGCGCGCTTGAGCTCGAGAAAATCCAACGCGACTTGCAGGGTGGGTTTCACGCAGGGACTCCTAAGTGGCGCGGGGAGTGGACGAGCGGGGGGCGGTGGCCGGGCCGTCCGGCGGCGCCGGGCGGGGATCTTCGGTGTAGGTCGCGCCGCAGGCGGCGCTCTCCCACACGGTGGCGCGCGCCAGGGTCGCCCGGGCGGGCACCCGACGCGCCAGTTCCCGATAGACGGTGCGGGCCAGGTTCTCCGCGGTCGGATTCACGTCCTGGAAGGCCGGCAGATCGTTGAGATTGCGGTGGTCCCAGAGGTCGAGGAGCTCCGCCAGGGCGGACTTCACCTCGCGGAAGTCCATCACCATGCCTGCGGCGTCGAGGGAGTCGGCGCGCAGCACGACCTCGACCTCCCAGTTGTGCCCGTGCAGGCGCTCGCAGGAGCCCGCGTAGTCCCGCAGGTGATGGGCGGCGGCGAAGCCGGCGCGGACGCTGACCTCGAACATCGCGAAAGGAACCCTCCGGCGTCCCACACCCCGGGCGGAATCTACGATCCAGGGGAATTGGGGCGTCGCGAAGATAGCCCGCCTCGCGCGGACTGTCAAGCAATTTCCCGGCGTCGCGGCGGGGGCGCGCGACCGCCTCAGGCGTCCCCCGTAGACACCGCAACTTTTTTTGCGCCAACGCATTACGACTGCATCCTCAGGCGCGGCGCGGAGTTCCGCCGCCGCCCCGGGTTTCGCTGGCGTCCGCCGCCGCCGGCCTTTATCATGCCGCCATGCGCTTCTACGCCGGAAAGCTGCTCGAGCTGGTCGGCATCCTGCTGGTCGGGGTGGCCCTGCTCTACGGCATCGCCCAGGATTCGATGAAGCTCGAGCTCTACCTGGGCGGGATCGGCGGGGGACTCTTCGTGCTCGGGTGGTGGAGCGAGGGGCGGGCGCGGGCCGGGGATGGCTGAGTGAGAAGGGCGGGAAACGAAACGGAACCACAGAGACACAGGGCGGGCATGGCCCGCAACCCAAGCGCAAGCGCAGGTCTGGCGGTGCTTCGATTGGGCGATTTGGCGATTGTGTGATTGGGCGATTACGGTGCCGACGCGGTAGCGTTATCCCGCCAAGGCAACTGCCGAAAAGCTTGCCGAAAAATCACGCTTTCAGACATTAGTAGCACAGAGGCACAGAG
>JACRIP010000364.1 GCA_016220045.1 Planctomycetota bacterium | reverse complement strand
TCCTCAACACCTACCTGCTGGTCGCGGCGGGCTGGCTGGGCGGGGGCGTCGGTCACCTCTCTGCGCAAATCCTGACCTGGGGGGCGATCGCGCTGGGCGCCACGCTGCTCGTGCAGCTTGCGCGGGGCTACACGAACTGCCTGATGCTCTCCCTGTTGCCCGCCGCGATATACGGCGGCTACCTGGGCTACAATTTCTTCAGCTACAACCACCATTGGTTCGGCTCGACGGCGACGATCGTCTTCCTGGCGAGCATGGGCCGGCAACGGAGGCGGCCGGGGGCGGGGAGCGCCTTCCTGAGCGGCGTGGCCGCCGCCGTCAGCCTGTTGTTTCTGCTGACGGAGGGCATGGTCAACCTGGCGGCGGGCGCCGGCGCCGCGCTGGCGACGGCCCCGGCGGGGGGTGGCGAGGGGACGCGCGGGCGGGCGGCGTGGCGGGGACTCTGGGGGTACGCCGCGGGGGTCGCGGTCGTGCTCGGGCTCGCCCTGGCGGCGGAGAGCCGGCTCGGCGCGCTGGGGCCGTTTCTCTACGACACGTTCGTCTGGCCCTTCGTCGGCTACGCTGCCGGCGGCGGCGTCAACGCCATCGCGTGGGGTGTGATCAACGGCTTCGGCTGGATCTTCGACGATGGGGCGTTCGGGCGGCCGCTCTTCGTGATCTCCTGCGGCGCGAGCTACCTGATCTGCGTCGCGCCCTTTTTCCTGTTGGCGGCGGCCGGCGCGCACCTGGCCGCGGCCGACACGACGCCCCCGGCTCTCGGCGGACGCGGGTACGGCCTGGTGCTTCTCGGGCACGCGCTCGGGGTCTATGCGGCGGGCTTGTGCGGCCAGGGTGCGCTGCTCAAGCTGACCTGGGCGGCGCTGCCCGCCTTTCTCCTCGCCGTACCGGTGCTCGATCAGGTGTGGACCCGAGCCCAGGGGGACGCGGTCCTGCGGCGCGGCCTCGGCGCGTGGGGCGTCCTCGTCGGGGGATCGCTGCTCTTGCTGGTGGGTTTCCGCGCGGTCGAGGCGGTCCGGACCGGGCGTCCGCCCGGGATCGCCGAGTTCTCCCATCCCTGGGTCAGCCCGACGGCCGACCTCGTGAACAGCGAGTCCGGACCCGGGGACCACTTCTTCGCCCATTCCCTGGGCAGTCACCTTTATTTCCTGGTGCACGCCCGGCCCGCCACGCGCCATCGCCTGACCGCCAAGGGCTATCTGACGGTCGAGCAGTGGCAGGAGGTTTTCGCGGATCTCCTCCGGGGCGAGCCCAAGTTCATGGCCTTTCGGGGGGTGCAGGAAATGCAGGAGTTCGCCGCCGGCGATGGGCGCCTGCAGGCTCTGCTCGCGCGCCGCTACCGCGGCAAGGCCATGCCCGACGGGTGGTACCTGCTCCGCCGGATGGACTGAACGCGGGCCGCCGGCGCGTAGCGCGGCGGTTGCGCTGCACGCTTCCGGACCGTTGCGCGGGTGCCACCTCAGTGCTACACTCTCCGGTGAAGCCTGTGCCGTCCCTCCTCCGCTTCCCGCACCTTTCCAAGAGCAGCCCCCCATGCATCTCCGTCGCGTCGAAATCGAGAACTTCAAGGGAGTAAGGCAGCTCCAGATGGATCTCTCATCTCCCGCAGGAGGCCCGCGGCCGCTGACGGCCCTGCTGGGGGAGAATGGCTCAGGCAAGACCACCGTCTTGCAGGCGATCGCCCTGGTGCTCTCGCTGGCTACGCGCCGGATCGCGGAGCCGGGCAAGCTCAACTGGAGCGGCTTCCTCGCCGAACGAGTGGGGACCCTCGGCCCGACCAGCGTTCGTCTGGAGGTGGGCTTTTCGGCCAACGAAATCGCCCTGACCGGAACGTTGCGGGAGGAGTGGCTCCGGACGTTTCCCCATTCGCCGGTGGATTGGGGCGTTGGGCTCCAGGACCAGGACCACACGGTCGAGCTGACCTACCGCGCCGGCGAGTTGCATGCCAAGCCCGCGCATGGGATCGCGAAGTTCTGGGGACGGTATTTCGCCGAGGGCCTCGCCCGGGTTCAGCCCGAGCGCAAGCACCTGCTACGGCAGCTTGGGGGCGTGTTCTGTTTCGATCAGAATCGAAACCTCTCGACCGTTGTTTCGGCCCGCGATGAAGCCGCGGATGGCCTTGACCGGAGCTGGTTGCAGGGGGTAGGGGAGCTCCGGGAGTTCCTGATCGGGGCGTGGGGCTACCACACCTCGGTGTCGAAGGGGAATGGCAAGGACTACATCGCCGAGCTCGAGCGGCATCTGGGCGCACTGTTTCCCCGGACGCGCATCCTGGGCATCGAGCCGCGCGCGAATGTGGCGGCGCCGCGGCCACGCGACTTCTACTTCCTGCTGGAGCGGGATGGCCGGCGCTACGATATCGCGGAAATGTCCTCGGGCGAGCAGGCGATTTTTCCCCTGCTCCTCGATTTCCTGCGCCTCGACATCGGCAACTCGATCGTGCTGATCGACGAGCTGGAACTTCACCTGCATCCGCCCCAGCAGCAGGCCCTCTTGACCGCGCTACGCAAGATCGGCCCCGACTGCCAGTTCATCATCACCACCCACTCCCCCTATCTGGCGGACGTGCTGCCGCAAGAGGAGAAAGTACGTCTTCCCGGGGGGAGTCTGTGCCTGTAGCGTTGCTGCTGGTCGAGGGCGGGCTGGACGCCGAGTTGCTCACCCCGGTATTGGCCGGACGTGCGACTGTTCTCCCGTCCCGCTCGGGAAAGGGCGGTCTGGCCTTGCGGACTCGCCTGGAGCGCGCGGAGCGCGCGAACGCAGGCATCGGGTATCTACGGGATCGGGATTTCGACTCCGATCCGCCGGCCGACCGCACACGGCCGAGCGTAGATCGGGAAGATCGGGAGCGCGGCTCGCCGCTGGGCTGGCGTTGGTGTCGGCACGAGATCGAGAACTATCTGCTCGACCCGGCGATCGTGGTCGCGGCCCGGGGCGGGTCGCGACCCGAGTACGAGTCCGCCCTGGTGCAGGCCGCGCTGCGCATTCGGCACTACCAAGTCGCCCGCTGGGTGGTGGGTACCGCGCGCCGGGGTTACCCCCCGGGCTTTGAACTCGCGACGCGGCCGGCGGAACTCACGACGCTGGAAATCGCGCTGCCGACGGATCTCTCCGTCGCGGGCACGGCGGGGTGGGCGCGCGGACACCTTGACCGCTTCCGGGGGCGCATCGAGGCGGCGCTGGGCCGGGAGGAAGTGGAACAGCAGGTGGCTCGCCTGACGGCGTGCCTGCCCGAGAGCCTCCTGTCGATTCCGGAGGAGGCCCTCGTGTGGTGCTCGGGCAAGGATCTGCTCGCCGCGCTCCAGCCCTGGCTGCACCAGCAGGCGGGGCTTACGCCCGGTATGTTCCGTAGCGCGATCCGCGACTGGATGCGCGCGCGTCCGGCGGAGGTACTCAGTCTGCTCCCCGAGTGGGCCGCGCTGGTCGAGTTGATGGGGTAGGCGCGACGGGGGGGCGCGGGCCGACAGGCTCGCGCCCGAAGCGAGTGGCGTGGTGCGTGAGCTCGACCCTTGGTCGAACACCTGGGGCATCGCCACCTTTTCCGTCCGCCTCGGGAAGTCGAATCGCGCACGTCGAGGGTGTGCGGGGTCATCCCCTTCAAGGAGGTCGCATGACAAATCTCTTCTGGAAACGTCCCGGTGGGAGCACCCTCAACCTCCTATCCGTACCATTCCGATCGGAGGAGGAGTTCGAGCGTGCTGTCTTCGAGACCAAGGGCCTGCTTGAGGACGTCTACTTTCTCAAGCGGCAAGTTCGAGGGGGAAGGAAGCCCGGTATCCCGGACATTGTTGGGGTGGATAGCGACGGCAAGGTATGCATTGTTGAGCTGAAGAACGTCTCTGTTGATGCATCCGTCCTCCCACAGGTTCTTGAGTACGCCTTCTGGGCGGAATCGAACCCGGACTCGATCAAGTCGCTCTGGCTAGAAGCGCCTGAGCAACCAGAGGACGTCACGATGTCCTTCGACGCCTATGAAGTCCGGATCATCATCATCGCTCCATCAATCGACCGGTCGACACTCGGCTTGGCGGGGAAGATCGACTACAGCGTAGACCTGGTCGAGGTTCGACGTTGGCAGGAGAACGGACATGAATTCTTGCTGGTCAACAGGCTTGAGCAGGAACCCACCGCCAAGACCAGGCCAGTTCATGGATTGCAGACCTACGATCGTGCGTTCTACCAAGCGCACTACAACCGAGCCAGCGCGGAGTGCTTCCTTCGATACTGCGAGCAGACTTGCGCCTTTGTTCGCAAGAACGCGTGGCCCTTGGAATCGAAATTCAACAAGCACTATTGCGGATTCAAGTTGGGCTTCTTCAACGCGTTTGGAATCAAGTGGATCGGCACAAAGTCGTTCGCCTTCTTCTTCAAACTGCCGGAGTCGACAGCGCGGCGACTTTCCCGATCCGGCGTAAAGATGACCCGATACGATGCGCTCTGGAAGGAGGCGGTGTTCAAGGTCGAGCCGGGGAAGACTCGTGTTGAGTCTCTTGCCCCATTCTTCAAGGCAGCGGTTGAAGCGCTCTCGGGGAAGGACTGAACCAGGTCGTGCTTGGGGTGGGGGTGCGCGAGCGGCTGCCCGACGGAACGGAGATCCTGGCCGTGTGGTCCCACCTCCGCCGCAGCGGGGTGGCCAAGCTGGTCACCGTGCACTTTTTTGACAGAGAGTAGCCATGCGGATTTCCGGCAAGCGTGTGCGGCGCACGCGGTTGATCCGAACGCCTCGGTTCGTCGTGGCGGTGGAGATCGAGGCGGTCATTCCGGAGGATGACCCGAGCGAGCCGTGCATCGAGGCCGAGACCGTTGAACTGCTGCGCCAGGTCGCAGAGCACGCGGAGCGCGGCGACGTCGCCTGGTTGGGGCGACATGGCAAGGTGTACCAGGCGCTCGAAGTGCCCGGGTAGGTGCTAGCTGAGGCGGGGCCGTTGCTTGGGGTCCCGCCGGCCAACTCCTGGCCAGGGCGCGGAGGGGGGCGATCGCCTCTGGCGGCGGGCGTGAGCGCCTCGGGCATTGACCCTGAAAGGCCCCCGGCGTGGAGGGTGCCCAGGGGCCGGCGGTCGGGGTGGGACGGGCGGGCAAGTCGTCCGGGGTCCGCGGCCCCTCTCCCCGACCCTCCCCCCCGGATGGGGATGGCTGGCGAGATGGGCCGCCGCCTCCGTGCGGTTTCGTTCAGCGGGCCCAGGTGAATCCGGCGCGGGCGCTGACGACGCCAGGTGTAGCGCGCACATTCCCCCTCCCCAGCCCTCCCCCGCTGCGGCGGGGCAGGGTGCTTGGCACTACAACGCTAATCGCGATCGGGCAAGCAGGGTCGCCCGGCCGAGGAATGCTGCTCGCAAGGCCCGCCCGTTCGTAGTTCCGCCTTCAGAGGCTGTCGCAAAAGGCAACGATCCGTGGCCCTTCGGCGCAGGCCGGAAGGCCTGCGCCACAATTGCCGGAGACCTTTGGAACACTGCTCGAAGTGCTCGAAACCCTTGTGGCGCAGGCCTTCCCGCCTGCGCCGCGAGGTCTCCGGCGCCGGAGTCTCGCGGGGCTGGCCTGATCCCCAGAGCAAGGCGTTTCCGCCCGATTCGACCTTTTACGACAGCCTCTTCAGGCGGAGCCTACGCCGAAGACGAATCGCAAATGGCCCATCGTTCCGCCTGAAGGCGGAACTACAAACGGGCCG
>JACRIP010000366.1 GCA_016220045.1 Planctomycetota bacterium | reverse complement strand
CCGGGACCGTGTCCGCCGGTTTCGCCGGCTTCGGCTGCGGGTGGACGGTCGTGTCCGCCGGCTTCGGCCGCGGCTTCGGGCCGTCGGCCCATGCCGGGGCCGCCACCAGACTCAGACTCACCAGGGCGATCATCCATGCGTTGTTCCGCTTCATCGGTCGATCCTCCAATCTTCTCATTCTTCGCGTCCCGCGGCATTCCGCAGGCCCTTCACCCCTCCGTACGACCTCCCGGGCGGGTCGTTTAAAGAATTCTCGATGCCTGGCATGTCCGTTGTTGTCGGCCTCGTCGCACCCGCCTGCGCGGGCGTGAGATGACGGAACACGAAGGGCCACGAATCCGGGAAGCACGAAGGGCCTCCAAGGGGGGCCGGGCCGGGCCGCGCGAATCGCCGGCGGAGCGCGACTCGGCATTCCCAGCCCGCGCGGCCCGTCCCGGCCCATGTCGTGGCGCTTCGTGGTTCCCGCTTCGTGGCCCTTCGTGTTCCCGTCTTTTCGCGAGCCACTGGGGCCGCGCCGGTCCTGCAACTACGGACCTGCACCCTCGATGCCTTGACCGGGTCCGGCCGCCGCAGGTATCCTGCACCGCATGAGCGAATCCACCGATCCCAGCGAACCCACCCGCCTCGACTACCCGCGTGCCGCACGCCTCGCGCGTTCCGTCTTCTCCGCCGATACCCGGCCGAGCGTCGGGGAACCCCCCGAGGTCGCCGCGGCGCGCAGCGACCCCGAGCGGCACTTCGGCGGCTACCTCCTGATCGCGACCGCGGGCGTCGGCGGCATGGGGGAGGTCGTCCGCGCCTGGCAGGAAGACCTGGGCCGCTGGGTGGCGCTCAAGTTCCTGAAGGGCGGCGTCGGCGACCTGGACCGCTTCCTCCTCGAGGCCCGTTCGGCCGCCCGCCTGGATCACCCCGGCATCGCGAAAGTCTTCGAGACCGGCGAGCACGCCGGGCGCCCGTTCATCGCGCTGCAGTGGATCGACGGCGAGCCGCTGCAGCGCGTGCAGCTCGCGCCCGAGCGCGCGGCCGAGGTGATCGGCGAAACGGCGCGCGCGCTGGCCCACGCCCACGAGCGCGGCGTGATCCATCGCGACGTCAAGCCCTCGAACATCCTCCTCACCCGGGAGGGCAAGCCGGTGCTGGTCGACTTCGGGCTGGCGCGCGCCGTCGACGCGCCGCAGTTGACGCAGACCGGGACTGCGCTCGGCACGCCGGGTTTCATGGCGCCGGAGCAGGCGAGCGGGCAGGCAGGTCCGCTCGCGGACGTGTACGGACTCGGGGCAACGCTGTATTACCTGACGACCGGGCGGGCGCCGCACGAGGGGGCGACCATCGCCGAACTCCTCGTGCGCGTCACGCAGGAGGACCCGCCCCCGCCCCGGCGGTGGAGCCCGCGGCTCGACCGGGACCTGGAGACCGTGATCCTGCATTGCCTGGCGCGCGAGCCGGGCCGGCGCTACCCAGCGGCGGCGGCGCTCGCGGAGGACCTGGAGCGCTGGCGGCGGGGCGAACCGATCCACGCGCGCCGGGTCGGAAGGGGGGAACGCCTCTGGCGCTGGGCGCGGCGCCGGCCCGCGGCCGCCGCCCTGATCGCGGTGGTGGCGCTCGGGGGCCCCCTGGGCGTCGGTCTGGCTCTCGGCTCCGCGGACGTGAGGCGGGCGGCGCGGGGTCAAGCGGCCGCCGACCTCGCCGAACGGGAACTCCTGCTCGGGCGTTTGCCGGAGGCGGAAGCCGCGGCGGAGCGCGCGGTGGCGACCCTGCCCGCGGCCGCGACGGGCCACTACTGGCGCGGCCGCGTGCTCCTGACGCGCTACGCGGCGGCGCGCGAGCTGCCTCCGCCCGCGGTGTGCGACGGGCTGCTCGAACTCGCGCCGCCCCTGCCCGAAGCCCCGGAATCCCGGCGCTGCCGCGAGGAGGCCCTGGATGCGTTCGGGCGCATGCGGACGGCCGCGGACCGCCGGCCGGGCCCGGACGCCGTCGCCGCGGGGCTGGACGCGCTCTTTGCGCACCGGGCGGGGGAGGCGGCGGCGCATCTGGACCGCGCGTGGCAGGCGGGCGTGATCGAGCCCGACGTCGGCCTGCTTCGGGTCGAGGCCCATTACCTGGCGCGCGACTTTGCCGGCGCGCTGGCCGCGCTGGAGGAGCTGGCCGGGCGGCGCGAAAAGGGGGCACGCCACCTGATCTGGGAAGCGCGTATCCTCCAGGCCCTGGCGGTCGAGGCCACGCTCTCGGGGAATAACCCCATGCCGCACCTGGAGCGCGCGCTGCGCCTGGCGGATGCCGCCGGCGCGGCCGGGGCGCCCGCGACCGACGCGCCCGTGCTCCGCGCCCAGGCGCTGTTGACCCGGGCCGCGCACGAGCAGGCGACGGGCGCCGATCCGGAGCCCACCCTGGCGCAGGCGGCCGCCGCGCTCGAGCCGGGTCTCGCCGCGGGGGGCTGCGACCTCCTCCTCGCGTGGGGGGACGTGCTGCTCGCGCGCGCCGAGCTGCGCCGCCGGATCGGGGCGGTGGACCCGGCCGCGCCGGCCGAATACCAGGCCGCGATCGACGCCTTCGGGCGGGCCGTGGCCGCGCGGCCCGACTACGCGGGCGGCTACCTGCGCCGGGCCGCGGCCGAGCGCGCGCTGGCGCACTTTCTCGTCGGCCTGGCGCGCTGCCCGCAGGACCTGCTGCGCACCGGGCGCGAGGAGTGCACGCGCGCGCTCGAGCGGGCGCCCGAATCGGAGCTGGCGGCGGTTTTCCGGACCTGGTTCGAACGCATCGCCGCCCTCGACCCGCCGACCGCGGCCGCGGAGGGGCGCCGGGCGCAGGAGCAGGCGGCCGCCGATCTGGAGGCGCGCGCCGCCGCGAGCGCCGACCCCGCGCGCGCCTAGCAGGAGGCGGCGCTGGCGCTCGTCGACCGCTCGGGCATGGATGGCGCCGACGCGGCGGCCGCGATCGAACTCCTGGAGCGCGCCTGCACGCTGCTGGACCGCGCCATCGCGCGCCACCCGCGCTACCAGTCCGCGCTGCTCCTGCGCGGCAATGCTCGCTTGCGGATCGCCGCGCGCCGGGCCGGCGTCGGGGAGGATGCCGAACCCGCCTATCGGGCGGCCCTCGCCGACTATACTCTGGCGCTCGAGAGCCACCCGCGGTCGGCCGACGCCCTGGCGTATCGCGGGTCGGCGGGGGTGAGCTTCGGCACCTGGCTGCGGCGCGGGGGGCGGGACGGAGCGGAGGCGAGCGCCGCGGGGCTCCGGGACCTGGATCAGGCAGTAGCCGTAGACGCGCGCTGCGTCCTGGGCTACGAGTGGCGGGCGGTGGCGCGCCAGAATCTCGCCCCGCAGGCGGTCCGGGCGGGGACCGATCCGGTCGCGGCGTACGCGGGTGCGCTGGCGGACTGCGACCGGGCCGTAGGCCTTTCGCCGCCCTCGGCCCCGCCGCTGGTCGCGCGCGCCCTGAGCCGCTCCCGGATCGGCGTGGCGTTGGGGCGGCTGGGGCGGAGCGGCGAGGAGGAACTGCGGCAGGCGGAGGGGGACCTGAGCGGGGCGCTGGCGCTGCGGCCGGAGGAGTTCGAGGCGCGCCTGTGGCGCGGGCGCGTCCGGCTGATGCGGGGCATCCGGAAAACCCTGGAGGGCGGCGATCCGGCGGCCGAGTACGACGCGGCGCTGGAAGACCTGGACGCCGCCGTGCGTGCCCGGCCCGAGGATGCCGAGGCCCGCCTGCGGCGCGCGTCGGCGCTGCGCCGGCGCATCCAGCACCGCGCCGGCCGGGGGGAGGACTCCAGTGAAGACCTGAAGCGAGCCTACGCGGACCTGGACTGCGCCCTCGCCGGCGATTCCCGGAACGCGGAGGCCTGGTTCCTGCGCGGCACGCTGCGGATGCAGTTCGGACCGCCGGCCGGCGCCCAGGAGGATCTGGAGCGCGCCTTTGCCCTGGACCCCACGCTGCGGGAGGCGTACCAACGTGAGCGGTAGAGACACCGAGATCGGCGGTCCGGGTTCCGGCTTTCCGGAGACGCCGTGGTCGCGCATCCTGCGGGCGGGTTATCAGGGACTCGCCGGAGAGACCGCGCGCGCGGACTGGGAGCGCTTGGCGCGGGCGTACTGGCGTCCCGCCTATCTCGTGCTGCGGCGGGCGTGGGGGCTCGCCAGCGAGGACGCGAAGGACCTGACCCAGGCCTTCTTCCTGCACGTGCTGACCTCGGGGTTCCTCGGCGCGGCCGACCCGGCGCGCGGTCGGTTTCGCACCTTCCTGCGGGTGGCGCTGGAGAATTTCGCCCGCGACCGGCACAAGGCGGAGCGGCGCGAGATCCGCGGCGGCGGGCGCGCGCCGGTCTCGCTGGACGGCGGCGACCTGGCCCGAGTGGAGGCGCTGCTGCCGGCCCTGGAGCAGGAGGCGCCGGATCGGGTCTTTGACGCGGAGTGGCGGCGCGGATTGCTGGAAGCGGCGGTGGGGGAGGTGCGGGCGTGCTATGCGGCCGAGGGGCGTCCGGTCTGGTTCGAGGTGCTGGAGCGCAAGGACCTGGGCGG
Organism: Planctomycetota bacterium; assembly: GCA_016220045.1. GTDB lineage: Bacteria > Planctomycetota > MHYJ01 > WSZJ01 > JACPWG01 > JACRIP01. Next base: position 4,155 of record JACRIP010000366.1, on the reverse strand, counting down.
GGCGGACCCGTCCCCGAGCTACGCGGAAATCGGACAGGCGGTGGGGCTGGCGGAGGACGCGGTGCGCAACCATCTGCACCACGCGCGCCGGCGTCTGCGCGAGGCGATTCTCGAGCGCGTGCGCGAGTACGCGACCTCCGATGCGGAGGTGGAGGAGGAGGTGCGGGAGCTGTTCGGATAAGGCGCGCGGCGGCGCGCACGGCCGGGGCGACGCGTGACGCGCGACCGGGACGTCGGGCGCGCGCTCCGGTACCGGGTCGGGCGCGCCTGCGGCGGCGAGGTGATCCGGTTCGAGGAGGAGGCGCTGCGGGGTTCGTGCTGGGCGTAGGGGCGCGGGGAGATCGGGCGGCGAAGGCGTAGGGGGCGGGGGCAGGAGCGGGGAACTCCGGGAGACCTCAGGTCCAGCCTGGGGCACGCCGCGCGATGGAGATCTGCGACAGCCGCCTGCCCTCGAGATACTGCTGCGCAAAGCAAGCGGCCTCCGGAACCGAGCGCAGGATGCCCAACTCCCGCTCGTCGGACTCTCGTTGGATGGCCTCGCGCCGGGTCTGGTCCCTCGCATCCCAGGGGTTCGGCAATGGACCGGCGTAGAAACGGAGCTCGTCACGGATGCGAAGCAGCACGAACCACCGCGAGTAGCCGTGCACCACGACGCCAGGGTCTGCGGAGAGTCGCTCCAGGAGAACGACGGGGGCGATAGGCTCCGAATCCCACAGGAGATCCGCGAACCAGGTCTCCGGTTGGAGGTCCGCGGAGATGCTGGGCGCAAGCTGTGCCCAGGCGATCTGGAAGTCGTCAAAGAGGCTGGTCATGTGAGTTCTCCGCCGGCGGCCAGCCGGCTGCGCGGGGCAGTTGCTGGCAGGCCCGGGGCGGGGGAACCCCGCCCCCACGATTCTCATGGTCCTAGTGTCCCGTCAACGTCGTTGCTTGGGGTCGTTCAATCCGTGGCCCCTCGGGGCGCCTCACGAGGCGCCCCTACGCCGACCGGAAGAATCGATGTTGACAGGACACTAGTGTCCTGTCTACGCGTTTCCTGACAGTTGGTCGTCTTGTGGCGCAGGCGTCCTCGCCTGCGCTCCCAGTGCGTTCGCAAGTTCGCGAACCCTTGAATTCAGCGTAGACGGGACACTAGTCCGCGCCGGTGATGTAATGAATGATGTGATCGTCCCGCCATTCCGGGTGCTCGCTGCTCGCCATCAAGACATCGAAACGCGTGAAACTCATCATGAACGGCTTTTCCAGACCGATGACCAGCAGGTATCCCCGGGGTGACAGGTAGATCGTCGCGTCGGAGGAATCAATAACACTCACCTCGATGCCGCGCGACAGGACGCGTCCCTGGGAGAACGAGAACCGCGACTTCCCTGACACCCGGGCGTACTCAGGCACATCCTCGACAACAAGCGGGTATTCGCCGTGCGTTTCCCGGTAGCGGTTGACTCCCGCGATGATCCGATCGCATTCCCGAGTCAGCGGGCGGAAGTCGACCCGGCGCCACGCGATTCCTGCGTACATGCCCGCCAGGAAGAACAGCGCGTTTACCAGCAAGATGAGCAGCGTGCCCGGTTCGCCCGAGCCGCGGAATAACGACCAGCCCGGACGCTCGACCGGGGGCGGAGGCGCGGGGGCCGCTACGGGTGCAAGGCCGGCGGCGACCTCCGCCACGGGCAGCGCGGTCCCGCCCGCTCCGGCTCCGGCGGCCTTTCGCCCTCGCCGCCGGCAGAGGTACAGCCAGAGGGCCTGCGCAGGGGCGGGCAGGAGCATGCCCGCGGGGAGCACCAGGAAGAGGCCGAGCTTGAGCCAACGGGCGTAACCCTCCCCGGCCGCCCGCATCGGCACGAGCGAGCAGACCGCCGCGATCAGCACGATGCCGGCCAGCATCTGCCGTCGCACGCGCTGTGGCATGTTCATGTCCGCGTAAAGCTCCGGGCGAACTCGCCCAGATCGACGTCGGCCAAGCTCTCCGACTCCCAGAACCGCCGCCACGCATCCGGCGATTTCATGCCCGCGGCGAGCATCGCAGGAAGTTCCCGCATGTCGAAGCGGCGGTCGCCCTTCGCGAGCAATGGGCCGCCTGGAGGCGCCACGGGCGTCCAGCCCCGATTGAGCAGGAGCAGCCAGAGGGCCGACCCCACGAGATTCCGCCCCGCCTCCTCGAGCGCCGCCCGCTCGGCGCCCGCGTCCAGCCCTTGCCCCAGGGTCCAAAGGTCGCCCTGTCGATCAGGTATGGACCCGACTCGAAAACCGGTCAGCGCGTGCGCCTGACGACCGATCGTCTCCTGCCAGTAGGTGAGCCGCCGTCGGGCGAAGACGCGATACATGAACTCGCCGGTCGCGACGCGCCGTCCCCAGGCGCCGTCCCCGCCCTCGCGGATGATGATCCAGCGGCACGACCCGTCGGCCAGCCCCAGCCGCGCCCACCATGCGGACATGAAGCCGTCCGGCACGGGCGGGCTGCTGATCTGCGCCAGCGGCAGCACGCTCATCCCGTGCTCGACGCTGAAGAAGACCAGGGCCTCCTCGGTTTCTGCGAGCAGGACCAGGTCGTCCTGGGTCGGCTCGCCACGGTGGTTCAGCATCACCGCCAGCGCCAGGCATGCCGGCGGCAGGTGTGCCAGGCCCAGGCGCGTCGCAAATTGGCGCTTCCAGCGGCGGTCGAGTGCCGCCTGGATGCGCGCGAGCCGCACACTGAACGCCAGCGCACCCGCGGCGACGCCGAGGAGACTTGCTCGGAACGAAAGGCCGGCGGCGCGGAGACCGAGCTCCACCATGAATCCGAGCCCCCCGCCCGCGAGCAGCGCTGCGAGAAGCGCGCCGCCGATCGCCGCCCCCCACCAGGTCGGCGGGTAGCCCTCGCCGAAACGCGACGGTGGCGCCGGATTCCGCGGCGTCAGGCAGCCGCGGCACAGGCCGAGCCCCGCGACGGCCATGCGATCGGGGAGGAGCGGCAGGCCGCAGACGCGACAGGCGAAGGGCCCTGCGCAGGGGAGAGACGACGGACTCGCCGAATCGCCCGGCGCGGCGCGATCCGTGCCTACGGTGTTGTCGATACGTGCCCTCCCGCGCAGCGAACAAACCCGGTTGAGCCAGCTCGGCGCCTTCGAGTGTGCGCGCGTCGCATGGCCCTTCGGCGCAGGCGAGGACGCCTGCGCTACAAGGGCCACGGGCTGCAGTCCAGGTCTTCGGGCGCGGTGGGTGCATGTCCGGTATTGCCGACGCGCTTGTCCCATCGATCGCCGCCCCCGGGACGCGGAGAACTGGGTCGCCGCAGCGGGCCTACCTTGGCGGCAGCACGGCGTCGGTCGTCCTCGTATCTCGTACTCGTACGCCCTGGGCATTCGAGTCCGAGTACGTGATGCGAGGACGACCGAGGCCGTGCTTTCGATGCGTGCGGCCGGTACGGTCGAGCAGCAAGAACGGACATGCACCCGGGCGCGGTGGCCCTGCCGCATGAGGGTTGCCCCGCGCCGAAAGGGGCACGGTCCCTGACGCGCCACGGCCCACCGACCCGCGCGACCCTACTTCGCCTGCACGTGCGGGAAGTTGCCCGACTTCCGGCACGTCTTGGTCAGGTTCTTCTTGCACTTCTCGCACTTGCCGGGCTTCGCCTGCTCGACGCTGTCCTCCTTGCAGACGTAGATCACGTCCGCCTTGTCCTTCTTCTCCTCCGTCCGCTTGCCGCACTTCTGGCACTTGCCGCCCTTGAACTGCTGGTTGCCGCACTCGGTGCACTGGTAGAAATCCTTCACGCACACCGGCACCTCGATGCGCTTGGTCTTGCAGGTGCACTCCTTCGGCTTGCCGCAACTGCACTTGCCGTTCTCCTGCTCCGAGCCGCAGTCGCCGCAACGCTGGATCGTCTCCAGCTTCGCCAGATCGCACTTGGGCTCCGGCGCCGCCGCTTTCTTCGGATCGTCCGCCCGCAATGCCCCGGCGCTCCACAGGACCACCGCCATCAGGATCGCGGCCACGAACGGGAACAGACTCTTGCCGAACATGCTACCTCCTGCCATGACCATGAAGAGACTGCGCCCGCGGGTACGCGAGCACTCCGTGCGACTACGAGACCGGGAGCACCGGGAAGCTGACCGCCCTGCGAACCTACCCCACCCCGAACCTCCACCGCTGTCGCGGGGGAGGCGGACCGTGCGAGTG
>JACRIP010000365.1 GCA_016220045.1 Planctomycetota bacterium | reverse complement strand
GCCCCGCGCCGCAGCCCGCCGCGCGCTACTCCCCCAACCCCTCCGTCCGCAACTTCTGCTTCGCTACCTTCGCCTCCGCCGAGCGCCCGAACTTCTCCACCACGTGACGCAGCAGCTCCCCGCCCAGCTCGCGTTCCGGCCCGACCCGCTCCGTAAAGTGGAAACCCAGGTACAGGAACTCGGCCGGGCCGAGCGGGGGCTTCTCGGACTTCAGGCGCTTCCCCACGGCCAGCGACCCGGCGCGCACCAGCACCGAAAAGTGCGGGATCGGCGAGCGCGGGTCCGAGCCCGGCCGCGACAGGTCGGCGCTCGATTGCAGGAGCAGCGCGACGCCGAGCTCATAGCGCGACTCGGGATCGGTCATGTCGTCGCGGTCGAGCAGGCGGAAGAGGCTCTCGGCGCGCGCCAGCTCCCCCTCCTTGCGCACCTTGCGGCCGCGCTCGAGCACCGCCGCGCGCAGCGGCTCCAGGGCCACGTCGCGCAGCATTTCGAAGAGCGGCTTCCAGCGCTCGTCGCCGGCGTCGAGCAGCTTGATCGTCTGCTTGAGAAACGCGGTCACCGCGGCCTTCGGCACCGCCGGCTTGTGCGCGCGCACGACCCCCGCGAGCGCCCAGGCGCGCTCCACGCTGTCGGCCGCGCCCAACGCCGCCACCGTCCCGGCCAGGAAATCCACGTTGCCGCGCAGCGCCGCCGCCGCCTCGTCCGACAGCCGGCGATCGGCCCCGCCGACCAGCGGCACCAGCGCCGCCGCCGCCTTGTCGCCGCCCAGCACGCCGAGCGCGCGGATCGCAAACACCCGCACCGCGCCGTGCGGCGACTCGCACAGCGCCAGCAGCGCCTTCTGCGTGGTCTTGTCGGGCGGCCAGCGCTGCAGGACGGCCAGGGCATTGGCCACGATGTTCGGGAAATCCGGTTCGGAGAGCAGCGGCAAGAGGCGGGCGAAGCCGGGCGCCGGGGCCTCCGGCTCGACCGGCAGGCGGGCGAGCGCGGTCAGGGCGTTCAGGCGCACGCCGGTGGGCTGCGCCGGGTCGGTGTGATCCAGGAGCACGCCCGCGGACTCGGGCCGGCGCGCCGCGCCCAGCGCCTTGAGCGCGCAGACGCGCGCGCGCTCGTCCTTCTTGACCTTGGCCTGCCCGAGGAATTTCTCGGCGCGCGCCGCCAGATCGGCGCGTTCCTTGTCCGTCATCGCCTCGGTGCGCTCGCGCACGGCGTCGGCGGCGCGCTTGATCACCTCGACCTCGGGATCGAAGAAGCGCTCGAACAGCGCGGACAGCGACTCCTTCGAACGCATGCGCGCGAGCACGCCGAGGAGCGGGAGCTTGAGCGCGGCGTCGGCGCCCGCGAGCGGCGCATCGAAGGCCGGCAGGGCGTCCGGCCCGAGCGCGGCGAGCGCGTCGGTCGCGGCCTTGCGCAGCGGGTCAGGCTCCTTCAGGAGCGGCAGCACCGCCGCGACCGACTCGGCCAGGCCGAGGCGCCCGAGCGCGGTCAGCGCGTATTGCTTGCAGGCGGAATTCGGGGAGGCGAGGAGTTTCTCGAGCGCGCGCAGCACCGGCGCCGAACGGTCCCCCAATTCGCCGAGGACGCGCGCCGCCGCACAGGCGAGCTCCGCATCCTCGCCGGCGAGCATCTCGAGGATGCGCGGAATCGGACTGGCCATGTCACTCCCTTTCCAGCAGGCCGACGGCCTCGACCAGCACGGCCTTGACGTTCATGTCGTAGCCTTCGACCCAGAGCACCGGTCGGCCGCCGCGCGCGAGCAGCAGGATCGAGGGCAGGGCGGCGCCCGGCAGGCCCGGCGCACCGCCCGCGGGCAGCCCGAAGGCGGCCGCGATCCGGCGCTCCGGGTCGCTCAGCACGGGGAAGGCGGGGTCGCCCGCATCCGGCGCTCCCGCGCCCGGGTCCGCCGCCCCCGCGGCGGGCGTCAGGTCCACGCCCAGCAGCGCCACCGGGGGCAGGCGATTCGCCGCGAAGAACTCCGCCACCAGCGGCCGCATCCGCCGGCTCGGTTCGTCGAGCCGCGAAAAAAAGAACACGCAGGCGGGGCCGGACTCGGCCAGGCGGCGCAACGGGTGCGGCGTGCCCGCGGCGTCGAGCGGCGCCAGGTCGGGAAGCTCGGGCAGGGCGCGGGCGAGCCGGACGCGGTCCGCCAGCTCCCCGAGCGGAACGTCGAGGTCGGCGAAGAGAACGAGGGTCGCGGCGGGGCCGAGGGTGATCTGGCGGGCGAAGAGGTGGGCGTCGCCGGAGGCGCCGCGGAGGCCGGCGGTAAGCAGGTAGTCGCCCGGGGGCGCGACGATCGAGAGCCCCTCAGGTGACTCCTCGAACCGGAGGAGTCCGGGACGGTCGTTCAAAGGCTCCCAGGCGCCGGCCTGCCAGCGGGAGAGGGCGACGGAGACCGGGGAGCGCACGGGAATCCCGCGGTTCTGCAGGCGCAGGCGGACGGTGCCGGGCGCGCCCGCCGCCGTGCGATCGTCGGCGGCGGCCGGCGCCTCGCCGATCCGCAGCGGATCTAGCGGATACACCTGAACCCACCGCCCATGCTGACGCACCTCGACCCAGCGCAGCTCCGGATGCAGCCGGGCGGGGACGCCCAGGGCGCGCAGGATGCCGGCGAGCGCGACGGCGAGATCGGTCGCGGAACCGGCGCGCGCGCGCAGCACGGCGCGCGGCGAGGGCGGCGCCTCGAAGTAGCGCTTGACCACGGTCGCGCGGCAATTCTCGGCGACCCAGCGGTTGACGCGCTGGACGGTGGCGGGGAGGTCGAGCGTGCGGGCGGGGTCGGAGTCCGCGGCGGCGGCCGGGTCCCACCCGGCGGGGACGGCGGCGGACGCGGGCCGGTTCCACGCGCGCAGCGGCGCGAAGCGTTCGTACACCTCGCGGCGCCACGGCTCCGGGAAGTCGTAGGGTGTGAACCGGGCGGGCAGGACGGCCTCGTGGAACAGGTCGTCGTCCACCTCGGGGAGGGCGGCCTCCGCGCGGGCGCGCCGCGCCCAGGCGAGGTGTTCGAGCGCCGCCTCGGTTTCGAAGGCCAGGAGGTCCAGCCGGTCGGCGCCGGCGAGGGAGCGCAGGAAGTCGGGGAGGGCGGCGCGCGGGCAGGCGCGCAGCGCGGCGGCGACCGCGGCGCCGTTCCCGGCCGCCGCCTCGAGCGCGTGCGCCACCGCCTTCTCATACGGTGAACCCTTCAGCAACTCGGCGAGCGCGGGCTCGGCGGCGCAGGCGCCGGGGCCGAGCGCGGACGGGGCCGGGTCGGGCGCGCCGGCGGGGGGGAACGGCGCGGCGAGGCGTTGGGCGAGCGGCCGGCGCTCCGGCTCGGCGCGCACCCGCAGCGCGGTGCCGAGGGCGCCGGCCGTGCAGACAACGGCGACGGCGAGGGCGGCGCAGCGCACGCGCGACGCGGCGCGGCGGGGAGCGGGGTCGGGCGGGAAAAAACGGTCGCGCAGGGGGTTCACGGCGGAGTGGGAGTCCTCGTTCGGGTTCACCGCGGGTAGAGCAACGAGTACTTGCCATCGGGTCCGCTGCCGGGGCGCAGCACCAGGCGCGCCGCGGTGCTCCGGTTCGGCTCGGTGCGCACGATCGCGAAAGCGCGCACGGCGTCGGCGCCGGCGGTGAGGGCGAAGTCGCCGGCGCCCAGGAGCAGCTCCGCGGCGCCGTCGGGGCCGGTCGTGGCGCGCGCCACCGGCCGCAGTGCGCCGTAATTGAACACGCAGGCGGCGAGCGGAATGTTCGGGGCCGGCCGGCCGTCGGCGTCAACGACCTGGACGCACAACCGGCCGGTGTCGGAGTAGACCGGCGTGCTGTTGATCAGGGCGAAGCCGGCGCCCTCGCGGTAGAGCGGCTCGCCGCCGGGCGCGGGCAGGCCGAAGCAGGAGCTGTAGACGGCGGCGGCGCGGCGCGCCGGCTGCTTGAACCAGGCTTCGTCGAGCGTGGCGGCGGGCTCGCACGCGCCGAGGAAGTGCCAGCCGTCGCCGGTCCAGACTTCGATCCAGGCATGGTTGTTGTCGCAGGTGGCCCACCAGGGGGTGGAGCAACTGCGGGCGGGGATGCCGACGGCGCGGGCGGCGCAGAGGAAGAGGATGACGAGTTCCTCGCAGCGGCCGACGCCGGCGCGGAGGGTTTCGAGCGGCCCCTGGTCGCGGAATTCGGTCTGGACGAAGTGCGCGCGTTCGCCGCACCAGCGGTTGACCGCGAGGGCGGCCGCCGCCAGGCCGCCGGCGTCGCGGACGCGGGGCGCGAGGGCCGCGTAGAGTTCGCGGCGCCACGGCCGCAGGCGCTCCTGGGCGGCGCGGGGCGGCAGCACGTAGTGGAGGAGCAGGTCGCGCGGCAGGGTCGCGACCCAGGGCAGGGAGCGGCGCGCCACGCCGATCCAGGCGAGGTGCTCGAGCAGCTCGGGCGGGCGCAGCGCGGCGAGGTCGGCGGGAGCCAGGTTGGCGAGCAGGAAGCCCGCGGCGTCCCACTCCGCGGGCTGGTCCTCGGCGGGGTCGAGCGCGAGCTCGCGCAGGCAGGCTGCGAGGACGGCGGCGTTCTCCCCGGCGTCGCGGAAGGCGCGGCGCGCGCCCTCGCGCCATTCATCAGGTAATTGCCCGATCAGGTCCTCGGGCGGGGCGGGAGCGGCGGCGCTCCCGTCAGCGGCCGGCGCGGACGGCGCCGGGGGGGCGGTCGGGGAAGCCGGGGGGGCGGGGGGGGCGGGAAGGGGCACGCGCGGGTCGTCGGCGAGCGCGCCGCGCCGGGAGAGCAGGGCGGCGAGCGTCACGAGAACGGCGAGCACCAGGGCGCCGCGGGCGCAGACCGGACGGCGCCACGTCATCGAATCCCCCGAGAAACCGCATCCTCGCGCTCCGGCGGATCGCCCGCCGCGGCGCGGACCGCCCGCCTACTCCTCCTTCGCCTGCTCCGTCAGCCGCGACACCGCCTTCAGCAGCTCGTTCGCGCTGTTCGCCACCTTCTCCACGTGCCCCACCACCTTCTCGGTCAACTGCGCCTTGCCGCGCATCACGAGCTGGATGTGCCCGATGATGCTGGTCAGGTGGTTCTTCAGGTCGTGCGCGATCATCCGGTCGGTCCCCTCCTTGACCTTCTGGAGGATCTTCAGCTTGCGGTTCGAGACTTCGAGGTCGTCATACAGCCGCTTGGTGCGCAGGTGCGCCTTGACCCGCGCCACCAGCTCGGAGGGATAGAACGGTTTGCACAGGAAATCGTCCGCGCCCAGCTCCATCGCCTTCACCTTCTCATCGTCGCCCGACAGCGCGGTGAGCATGACGATCGGGACGAAGGACTTGCCCGCGATCTTGCGGATTTTCTCGCAGGCTTCCAGCCCCCCGACCCGCGGCATTACGATGTCCAGGAGCACCAGGTCCGGGCGCTCCTTGGAGAAGGCCTCGATCCCGGCGTCGCCATCCTCTCGGGTAATGACGTCATATCCGCCGTCGGCCAGGATTTCCGAGATCAGGTCGGTGTCGGCGACGGAGTCGTCCACGACGAGGATCTTGGGCTTCTTCTCCGCTTCCTTCTTCGGGGGCATCGTCTCTCACTCCGTAGGAAGTCCCGCGCGACCGCACGAGCGGGTGCGTCCAGGGATGGGGGTTTTCGGGGGTCGAAGAACGGAGACGATAATCGCGGCGGGCGGGAAAGTCAAGGATCGCGGGCGGCGGCTGGTGGCCCGTTGGCGAAGTTCGGACACCGGTCGACGCATTGTCGAATGTCGATTGTCGAATGTCGATTGCCGCACCGGACGGGGGTGGGCGGATCGGGAAATCGACAATCGGCAATCGACAATCGGCAATCCGCGTAGTATCCGAGCCTGCACTTCGTCCACGGGACATTGCCTACTCGGCCGTGACGATCACCAGGACGCCGGTGTAGGCGTGGAGGAAGTTGCGGCGGCCGGCCGGGGCGATCTCGCCGTTGCCGAAGAACCCGACGAGCGGGAAATCGCCGAAGACCTCGCGCAGGATGCCGACGTCGTGGTCCTGGCCCTCGAAAAGGGTGCGGCCGCGGGAGATGCAGTCGAAGTAGAGCCCGAAGGCGGGGCGGCGCTCGCCCAGGCGCTTCTTCATCTTCTCGGCGGTGGCGCGCATGTCCGCATGGGCGACCGCGGGGTCGCGGATCTGGAACTGGAGGGTTTGCCCGACGCGCACGAGGTCGTTGATCGCGAGGGCGCCGCTGTCCTTGTCGTAGCCGAGGAGGTTGCGCACCACGAAATCGCCGCGCTGGAGCGGGTAGGCGGAGGGATCGATGGCGAGCCCGGCGAAGACCACCGAGTTCGACTCGTAGCCTTTCTCCTCGGTGGCGTCCTCCAGGGCCTCGCGCAGGATCTCCATGGTGGGACGGCCGCCGAGCTGCTGGAGGATGTTCCCTTTGCTACGGGTAATCACGTAGGGCTTGCCGATGGGCGCGCAGCCGTGGGCGACGCCGATTTCCATGCCGAAGCGGCCGGCGATGAGCAGACCGGAGAGGGCGTGCTCGACCGCGGCGTCGCCGTTGAACTGCCAGATGGCGCCGTCTTCGGGGCCGGAGGCGAGCCCGCCGACCACCGGGAGATGGCCGAGTTCGCCGGCGAGACCCTGGAAGAGGAAGGGGGGGAAGAACCCGCGCGGGTCGGGCAGGGCGACGAAGAGGTTGGCGGCGCCGAGCGTCGTCTTGAGCTTGCGCCCCACCGCGGCGCCGAGCCCCTCGCCCTGCGCCTGCAGGTCCTCGAAGAGCACGGGCACGAGCGCCGCCTGGTCGGAGGCGAGCAGGAGGCAGGCGAGGCCGGGGGCGCGCTCGACCTCGCCGTCGAGGGTGAGGCAGCCGACGGCGGTGCAGCCGACCTGCGCGGGCGCGTCCGCCACCTCGCGCACGATGCGCAGGATGCGCGGCAGCTCGTCCGCCAGTTCGGCGGTCGGGAAGAGCAACGCCGCATCCGCCCGCGCGCCGCCCAGTTGGTCAAGCGCGCGTCCCACGGCTTCGCGAGCGGCCTCCTCCGCCCCCGCGGCGCGCGACAGGCCCGCGCCGGCCCGGATGCTCATGCCTTCTTCCCCTTTCCCGCGCTCGGCGCCCCCAGCTTCGCCAGATGCCGCTCTGCCAGCTCGCGGATCCAGCCCGCGTCCGCCGTCTCGTCCGCGTCCGGCTTCTGCTTCATCACCTCCTCGAGGACGGGAAGCGCATCCTGCGAACGCCCGAGATCGAGCAGGGTCTCGGCGAGGAAGAGCCGCGAGAGCAGGGACTTCGGCGCCGCGACCAGGGCCTGCCGCAGGAGCGCTTCGGCCTTCTTGAGGTCGCGCTTCGGCCACGGCAGCCGGGCGAAGAACCGCCCGAGGGCGCGCAGCGGGGCGCCCAGTTCACACGTCTTGTCGAGCTCGATCGCGCGCTCGGCGTGGCTGCGGAAGTCGGAGTCGAGCCCGCGCGCGAGCGCCTTCAGGATGCTGATGCCCAGCCCGTATTCGCCCAGGGCGCAGGCGTACCACAGGTGCCCTTCCACGGCATCCGGGGCGGCCTTGAAGGCGGCCTCGCCGTGCTTGATCCCCTTCGCGCCCCAGGTTTCTTTCGTCCGCTCCTCGGCCGAGCGGTTCGCCAGCCACCACGCGGCGCGCGCGATGCGCCAGTTGGCTTCGAAACCCGCCGGATCGTCGGCGAGCAGCGCCTCGCACTCGGCGATGACCTTCTCGGGAACGCCGGCGCCGTCGCGCTTCGCCCACAGCTTGTCGATGGCCGCGAGCTTCTTCCCGGCCCCGCCGCCGCCGCCGGAGGTCGCCTTGGCGAACCCGAGTCCGAGGCCGACGAGGGGCAGGGCGCAGGCGGCGGCGAGTCCGAAGCTCATGGGCATGGGCGACGCTCCCGGGAATGGGCTGGAGACCGGCGGGGATACAGGAAAAGCCTGATGCCTGCGGCGGGGCGGATCCCGGGCAGACGCAGGGCGCAAGGGAGCGAGCGTATAGCGCGCAGGGGTACGGTGTCAACTGCTTTCCGGGGGCGGAGGGCCACGAAGGCGGGAAGAAGGGCCACGAAGGGAGACGGGAACACGAAGGACCACGAAGGCGGACCACGAAGGGCCACGAAGGGGGCCACGACGGAGTGCGCAGGCGCGGTGCCCTGCCGCCTGCCGAACGGGAGCTGCCTGCGCGCTCCGTCGTGGCCCCCGCTTCCTGGCCCTTCGTGGTTGACGCTTCGTGGCCCTTCGTGTTCCCGTCGTCTCTTGGTGGCCCTCCGCCCAGCCGAGCACGCGCGCGGGGGCGGATGGCGGCCGACGAAAAACAGATTCCGGTTGCAAGCCTCTTCGACGCCGGTAGAATAGCGCGCCCAATCGCCGCTTTGGCCCTAATGACGCGAATGCGACACGACCTGCGGGAGGACGACGACCATGAGCGGAGCCGCCCTTGCTCCCCTGACCGGCTGGGCCCTGATCCTGGGCGCCTCGAGCGGGTTCGGCGAGGCCTGCGCCCTGGAGCTGGCCGGCGCCGGCCTCGACATCCTCGGCGTCCACCTCGACCGCCGCGAGACCCTGCCGAACGCGGAGCGCATCGCGGGCGAAATCCGCGGCCAGGGCCGGAAGGCGCTCTTCGTCAACATGAACGCCGCCGACCCGGACAAGCGCAAGGAAGCGCTCGACCTGCTCGCAGCCGAGGGCACGGTGGACGGCGCGCCGCCCTGCGTGCGCGTGCTCCTGCATTCGCTCGCCTTCGGCACGCTCCTCCCCTACTTCGGGGAGAAACCCGAGGCCGAGATCAACCCGAAGCAGATGGACATGACGCTCAACGTGATGGCGCACTCGCTGGTCTGGTGGACGCAGGACCTGGTGCGGCGCAAGCTCCTGCGCGACGGCAGCCGGATCTTCGCGATGACGAGCGCGGGCTCCTCGCGCATCTGGAAGAGCTACGGGGCGGTTTCGGCCGCGAAGAGCGCGCTCGAGTCGCACATCCGGCAGATCGCGTATGAGCTGTCGGCGCAGGGGATCACGGCGAACGCGATCCGCGCCGGGGTGACCGACACGCCGGCGCTGCGCAAGATTCCCGGCCACGAGGCGATGATCGACGCGATGCGGAAGGGCAATCCCGGCGGGCGCACGACGACGCCCCAGGACATCGCCCGCGCCCTGGTGGCCTTCGCCCAGCCCGGCACGCGCTGGCTCACGGGCAACGTCCTGGGCGTGGACGGCGGCGAAATCCTGGTGTAGGCTCCCCCGCACGCAACGAGTTCGCCGACACCGGGGTTTTGGAACGGGCTCTTCGCCGATGGCTGAATCCACGGACCCCGACGCCGCGCCCACGCCCGTCGCCGCCCCGGCCCCGGCGGCGACCCTCGGCCTCCACGCGCCCGCGCTCCCGGGCGCCGCGCTCCTGCTGGCCCTCCTCGCCCTCCCGCTTTTCCTCGTGGGCCTCGGCAGCTACCCGATCCGCGACGCGGAGTCGAAGTACGCCGAAGTCCCGCGCGAGATCCTCGAATCCGGCGACTGGCTCACGCTCCGCCTCGACTACACGCGCTACCTGAGCAAGCCGCCCCTCTCCTTCTGGCTCACCGCCCTGTCCTATCGGGCGTTCGGCGTCACGGAGTTCGCCGCGCGCGCGCCCAATGCGGCGGCCGGGGTGCTGGTCGGGCTCGCGCTCGGCGCCATCGCGGCGACGCTTCTGGGCCGGCGCGCGGGCGTCATCGCGACCCTGCTCTGGCTCACCACCGGCGAAGTCTACCTCTACACGCGCGACGCCGGGATCGAGATGGTGCTCCTCCTGTGGATGACCCTCTCGGTGCTCGGGTTCCTGCGCGGGCCGCTCGTGCGCCATCGGGGATGGACCTGGGTCATGTGGGCCGCGGTCGCCGCCGGCGTGCTCACCAAGGGCCCAATCGCGCTTTTCTTCCCCGCGGTCACGCTCGCCGCCTGGTGCCGGCTCGCCGGCTGCCGCCCCGCCCGCGCGGACCTCCGCCTCGGCTTCGGCGCGGCCCTGCTCGCCGCCACCATCGGCCCCTACCTCGCGATGATGGCGTGGGCGCACGACGATTACCTGTGGTACGTCTTCGTCCACGAACAGTGGTTCCGGCTGCTCGGCACGCGCCTGCCGAACGACGCGCTCTCCCCCACCGGACTCTGGCTGGGTCAGATCGCGATCGAGTTCTTCCCCTGGATCTTCGCGGTGCCGCACGCGCTGGTGCGGGCGGCGGCGGCCACGCGCGGCGCGGCCGGGACGGCGGCGCGCGAAGGTCGGGCGATCGCCCTACTCGGGCTCGCCTGGGCGCTGCCCCCGCTCCTGGTCTTCGCGCTGGCGAAGAGCAAGGTGGACTTCTACGGCCTGCACGTCTACCCGGGGATCCTGCTCCTCGTGACCTGGCTCTGGGAAGAGGCGTGGCGCGCGGCGGAGAGGCCGGCGGCGGCCGACTCCGCGGCGGCGCGGGCGCCGGAGGGACCCCGCCCGGGCGCGCTCGCGCTGCCCTGGGTGGCGTGCGCGGTCGGCGCCGTCGCGGCGTCCGCCCTCTTCCTCGCGCTGCCGTCCCCCGCCGCCGCCGAGCTCGACCTGCCGCCGCCGCCGATCGTGTGGACCTTTCTCGCCCACGCGCTGGTCGGCTTCTGGCTCGCCGGCGCCGCCGCCGGGCGCGGATGCCCCGGTCCCGCGCTCGCCGGCATCACGGTCACCGCGATCGGCTTCGGCATCGTCTGGGGCTGGATCTTCGCCCACCAGGAGACCGACCAGTCGTTGCGCTTCGCCGCCGTCGCCTTCCGCGCCGAGGCCCCGCCCGGCGCCCGCCTGGTCGCGACCGAGCGCCCGGAATTCGCCCACGTCGCCGTCCTCCCCTTCTACGCCCACCGCCGGGCGTACCTGCTGCGCGACCCCGAGCCCTCGCAACTCCATTTCACCCTGCGCGACCCGGAGCAGGTGGTGATCGACGAGCACCAACTGGTCCAGTGGGTCGCGGAGGGCATTCCGGTCTACCTCGTGGCCGACCGCGTCGACCTCGGGGCGCGCCTGGGCCGGCTGATCCTGCACGGCAACGAGCGCGCCGCGTCGGGCCGCCGCTCCCTCTACCGGTTGGAGCGCGCGCAGTAGGGGCGACCCGCTGGGCCGCCCGGCGCGTCGCCGCTTTCCGCGCCCGCCGACAATTTAGTTGCAACCCGCGGCCCCGCCGCTAGGATAGCGCGCTTCCCCGAGCCCCCCTTCCGGAGAACGCAATGGGCCACCCCCTGACCTGGCCGGAAATGGTCGCCGGCGCCAAGAAGATGGCGCGCTACCTCACCGTCGGCGGCATGCAGTTCGTCAATCTCGAAGTCACCAAGCGCTGCAACGCGAAGTGCGACTTCTGCCACTACTGGATGACCAAGCAGGAGGACCGCCTCGACAGCTACGTCGCGGTGCTCAAGAAGTACGACCCGATGTACGTCGGCATCACGGGCGGCGAGCCGCTCTTGCGCAAGGACCTGACGCAGATCATTCGCGACATCCGGCAGGGCCTGGAGTTCATCTGGATCGGCCTGATCACGCACGGCCAGCTCCTCACGGTCGAACGGGCGATGGAAATGAAGGAGGCGGGACTCGACGAACTCGCCATCTCGCTCGATTTCATGGACGAACGCCACGACGCCGAGCGCGGGATCAAGGGGCTCTACCGGCACATCGCGGAAGTCGCCCCGAAGCTCGTCGGCCGCGGCCTGGACGTCAAGTTCAACACGATCATCATGAAGGACAACTTCAGGGAGATGCCGGAGTTCGCGCGGAAGGCGAAGGCGCTGGGCGTGAACGTGTCCTTCACCTGCTACAACGAGTGGAAGGTGGGCAATGCGCAGCATCGGGTGGCGGCGGAGGAGATGAGCGAGCTGCGCGGGGTGCTGAAGGAGCTCAAGCACCTGAAGCGCACGCTGGGCAACATTTCGACGAGCGAGTTCTATTTCGACCGGATACCGGAGTTCTTCGCGAAGCGTGCGATCGGCGGGTGCACGGCGGGGCTGAACTGGCTGCAGATTTCGGCGGACGGGCACATCCAGCGTTGCCCCGATTTCCCGATCGAGGGGCACTGGACGGAGATCGAGCGCGACCATTTCCGGAAGACCGACTGCACGGCGTGCTGGTATGCGTGCCGGGCGGACGGGCAGACGCCGATGACGCCGCGGCGCATTCTCAACGAGGCGCGCGGCGTGCTGTAGCGGTGGAGAGCGGGGCGGAGGGGGGCAGGCGGGTGGACCGGTGGCCGGACGGGGACGTGGGGGAGGGGGCGGCCCTCGTTGCCGCCTGCTCGTGGCCAACCCCGGACCGGTTGTCGGCCATGCCACCCTGGGGCGGGCATCCCCCTTCGCCTCCGGCTACGGGGGACAGGCCAAGGCCCGTTCCTACGACCCCGCGCCCGCGCCCCCCGCCCCTGCGCCGTCGCCCGGCGGCGCCGCCGCCGGCTTCGCCAGCGTGGTCAGGAACTCCACCAGGCACTCGCGCTCCTCGTCCGTCATCAGGATCAGCGGCATGCGCACGAACGGGTAGAGCTTCTTGCTCACGCCCGGGAACTTGTCCGGGTCCTTGATGTGGCTGCGGTAGAATTCGCGCGCCGCCTCCGAACTGCCCTTGATCTGCGTGTACCGGGTATGCACCTCGGTCATGTCCGGGCCGTTCTGGCCGCCCCAGCCCTCGATCATGTGACAGGTGTTGCAGGTCTTGGCCTTGAAGAGCTTCGCGCCCTTCCCGGCCATCACCTTCGCCTTGGCCTGCTCAGGTGTTTCCCCGTTGGGCGGGTTCGTCGGAGTCACCGGGTCCGGCGTCTTCCCGTCGGCCTCGGGCTTGTCGCAGCCGCCGAGGAAAAAGGCGAGGAGCGCGGCGGCCGCGAGCGCAAGGGCGGCCGCGCCGAAGATCAGCTTCCGCATGGTACGAGCTCCGGAGAAATGCGGCGGGAGAGCGGAGATTGACAGCGACGCGAAAACCGGCGATATTCTGGCACGGCCGCGTCGTGCCGGTCAAGGAGTTTGCTCATGGGCATGACCGCCGCCCAGCTCGCCCGCGCCCTCGCCGAATTCGCCCCCCGCCTCGCGGGCGCACGCCTCGAATCGATCGCCCAACCCGCCGAGCACGCGCTCCGGCTCGGGTTCCACGCCGCCGGCGACGACGCCGACCTGCTCCTCTCCGCGCACCCCAAGTTCGCCCGCGCGCACCTGCTGGCGACCCGCCCGCCGGCCCTGCCCGCACCCCCGCGCTTCGCCCAGTACCTCAAGGCCCACCTCCTCAATGCCCGCGTGCTCGCCCTGGAACAGCTCCCGGAAGAGGCGGTGCTGCGCCTCCTCTTCCTGCACCGCGACGAGGCGGGCCAGGAGACGCGGCCGGTGCTGATCGCCGAGCTTTTCGGCCGCGCGCCGAATCTCCTCCTGGTCGGCGACGACGGCCTCGTGCGGGACGCGCTGCGCCAGGAGCGCGGCGGGCGGCGCGAGCTGGCGCCCGGGGTCGCGTACGTGCCCTGGCCGAAGCGTCCGGCGCCGGCGGGTTCGGGGGCGGCGCCGGCCGCGGCGGCCGACCCGGTGATCGCCCGATGCGCGGCGACGGGCGAGAGCGACAATGACGCGGCTGCGGGGTGGTTCGGCGCGGCGGAGGCGGCCTGGGAAGTGGAGGGCTTGCGCGGCGAGCTGACCGAGCGGCTGGCGCGCTGGGAGAAGCGGCTCGCCGGGGCGTTGGCGGGGCTCGAGCGGGCGGCGGTGGCGGCGGCCGGGGCCGAGGAGGACCTGCACCGGGGGGAACTGGTGAAGGCCAACCTGTTCCGCATCCGTCCGGGGGACGCGGCGATCGAGGTCGAGGACTTCTACCGGGAAGAGCTGCCGCAGGTCGTGGTGCCGCTCCTGCCGGCGCTGGACGGACAGGCGAACGCGGAGCGGTACTTCGCGCGCTACCGCAAGCGCAAGCAGGCGCTGGCGGGGATCGAGCGGCGGCGGGCGGACGTGACGCGGCAGGGCGCGCAGGTGGCGGAGCTGGCGGAGATCGGCCGCGGCCTGGACCGTCCGCGCGCCGGCCGCACCGTGCGGGAGCCGCGCGCGGTCCGCCGGCGCGCCGGGCCGCGACGCTTCGTCTCCGCCGACGGCATGGCGATCCTGGTCGGGCAGAACGCGGCGGAGAACGACGAACTGACGCTGCGGATCGCCGCGGGCCACGACCTGTGGCTGCACGCGCAGCACGGGGCGGGCGCCCACGTGGTCGTGCGCACGCCCCGGGGTAAGACAGTACCCCTGGAATCGCGGCTCGCCGCCGCGACGCTGGCGCTCCACTTCAGCAAGTTCCGGGGCGCGGGCCGCGGCGAGGTCACCTACACCGAGCGCAAGCACGTGACCAAGCCGCGCCGCGCCCCGACCGGGCTCGTGCTCGTCTCTGCGGTGAAGACCCTGAACATCGACATCGACGCGAAGCGCCTGGAGCGGCTCTTCGGCAACCAGCCGGGCGCGGAGGAGGAGGAGGGGGCGCGGGGGTAGCGGGGAGGGGGGAGGAGGAAGGGGGCAGGGGGGGAGGAGGAAGGGGGTCGAGGGGAGGCGATCGTCACATTGTCACACTGTCGCATTGTCTCATTGACGCGGACGCGCGGACGGTCACGGCCGCGACTAGTGCGAGGTCCACCGCCAACATCGAGGGGGTTGCGAATCACGTCGGGCGGTGCCTACGCTCCGCAGCCCCCGCCCGGTGCGGCTCCGGCGTTCCAATGAGACAATGCGACAATCGCCCAGTGAGACAATCGCCTCGCCGACGCTCCTCCGCCCCTCCCCTGTCCTTTCCGCCCGCCACCTTCCGCCCGCCCGCCACGGGCGCTCAGTGCTTGTGCCCGTGCTCTGCCTCGTCGGGCGGCAAGAGCGGCTTCAGTTCGGCCAGGAACGGGTCCATCGCCGGCTCCCAGGCCACCCCCTCGAACCGCTTCTTCACCGCGAATAGCGCGTCGTGCACGTCCTTCGCAATCAAGGTGTCGAGTTCGCGCGTCGCCTCCCAGGCCTTCTTCAGCTCGCCGGGCATCTTCTTCAGCTCCGCTTCGGGCAGCCCCTTCGCGAATTTCTCGTCGTTCGCGATCCAGTAGCAGAGGTCCTGGATCAGCGTGCGCCGCCAATCGGTCCCGCCCTCCGCCTTCTTGGTCAGGATCGCGTGCAGCGCGCAGCTATAGGCATCGCCGTACCGGCCCGACATGTAGAAGGTGTAGGCGAGGTCCGAGAGCATGCCCAGCCCCCAGCCGTCCCGCACCTTCGCCAGCTCGGCCTCCGCGACCTTGATGTCGCCCTTGCGCAGCCGCGACAGCAGCTTTTGGCTCGCCAGGCCCGCCTGCGCGCGCGTCATCTTCATCAGCGAGTCCAGGTCCTTGCTCGCGGGCGGCGCGAGACTGGGCGACATCTCCGGAATGGCGTACCGGTAGAGGTACTGCAGGGTCATCAGCGCCTGCAGCTCCGACACGTCGCCCGCGCCCTTGCCCGCCTCGGCGCTCGCCGCCTGCAGCTTGCGGATCGCGTCGATCACGCCCCCCCAGGCGCCGCCCGCGCCCGGCACCGCGAACGGGTCGGCCTGGTACTGCATGTCGTCGGCCTGCTTCTGCGCCTCCAGATACACCTTGAGCGCCTCGTCCAGCTTGTTCGCGGCCAGGAACCCCAGCGCCATCGCCGCCGTCTTCTGCAGCTTCTGCGTGTCCAGGAACCAATCGTCGCTCGACCGGATCCACTTCGTCGAGACCATCTTGAAGCTGCATTCCATCACGCGCAGCGGCGTCGCCGGATCGGTCGAAACCAGCAGCTTCTCGATCGTGCGCGTACCCGCGACTCGGGAGTATACCCGGTCCGCCTTCTCGAGCGCCTTGGTGAACTCCGCCAGGACCGAAGCCCCGTCGAATCTCCAGGTGATGCGTTCGAGATCGTGCGACCCGAGGGCCAGGACCTGCAGCTTGCCGCCGCCGACGGGCGCGGCGGTGACGACCATTTCCAGTTCCTTCGATTTCTCGGCGGCGGGCACCGCCTGTTCCGCGAGCGGCGGGTCTTCCTGGGCGGACGCGAGCGGGGCAAGGCCCAGGAGGCCGAGGAGCAGGGCGACGACGGCGACGACACGTCTCATGGCCGATTCCTCTTTGGGTGAGCAAACGGGGTTTCGAAGACTACCGATGCGAAGGCGCGGGCGCGCCCGAAGATTCCCGGGAAACCTCGGGGGCGGCGGGAGCGGCGGGCGCCAGGGGCAGGCATACGGTAACCACCGTGCCCTGGCCCTCGGTGCTCGCGAGCGTGAGCACGCCGCCATGGTCCTCCGCGATCCGGCGCGCCAGCGGCAGCCCGAGTCCCAGGCCGCCCGCGCGCGGCACGCCGAAGGGCTCGAAGCAGCGCCGGCGCACCTCCTCCGCCATTCCGGTCCCGGTGTCTGCGAAGCGGATCTCGACGGCGGGCGCGGCGGAGGAGGGGGCGGCGGCGAGGCGCGCGGTCACGGTCAGGGTTCCACCGGAGGGCATGGCCTGGGCCGCATTGCGCGCCAGGTGCGCGAAGAGCAACCGCGCCTGGAACAGATCGACCGGAACGCGCGGCAGGTCGGCGGCGACCGCGAGCTCGGTGCGCACCACGGCGCCCGGCGGCGCCTCCTGCGGCGCGGTCCGCAGGACATCGGCCAGGAGCCCGCTCAGGTCCACCGGCTGCGGCGCGTTGCGCTTGGGGTTCGAGAAATCGAGGAAGCCCTGCACCAGGCGGCGCAATTCGCCCAACTCGGTCTCGACGACGGCCAGGAGTTCCGCGTCCGGCGGCGGCAACTTCGCCATCGTGCGCAGGACTTCGGCCGAGCCGCAGGCCACGCCGAGCGGGTTCTTCAGCTCGTGGGCCAGCTTGGCGGAGAGGCGGCCGATCTCCGCGAAACGGCGCTCCTCGCGGTCGGCGGCGGCGACGCGGGTCGCCGGGCGGTCGGCGGCGAGTACCAGGGCGACCACCTGAGCGAGCGCGGCGAGCGCTCCGACCGCGGCGGGCGCGAGCGGGCGCGGCGCGTCGAAGTACAGGTCGAGGCGGCCGGACCAGCCGCCGCGCGCGGCCAGCGGGAAGATCGCGGCGGCGGCGATCCCTTCGCGGTGGAGCGCTTCGGGTCCGTGCAGCGCGACGAGGTGCTCGTGCTCCAGGACGTCGGGAATCACGAGCGCGGCGCCGGGCGCGGGCAGGCCGCGCGCGAGCAGCTCCGCGGGCGCCTGCAGGAGGCGCGCAACGAAGCGCTCGCTCACGCCCGTGCGCAGCCGGCAGGCGGCGGGCACGCCGGGGTGGTCGGGGAATTCCAGGAGGAGCAGGCGATCGGCCCCGGCGGTCGCGCGCGCGGCGCGGGCAAGCGCGGCGAGTGCGGAGTCCACCGTGGCGTCCGGCGCCAGGAGGGCGCAGAGCTCGGCGGGGAGGTCCCCGGCTGCCGGCGGCGCGGGCGCAGGCCGCGTCGGGAGCGCGGCGGCGGACTGGACCGGCGGCGGCTCGGGCTGCGCGCGGGGACGGGAACGCGATTTCGGAGGCACGGTTGCTCTCGTCTTGGAGTGGCGGAGGAAGCGGGGGAGCCTAGCACGCGCCGCCGGAGCGGGCAAGCCAATTTCACGGCCCGGACCCGCGCGCGCCTCGGGTCGCGGGCAAGGCTTGGGCTCGCGGCGGGCGTGAGGTAGAATGCCGGGATTCACGATCATCTTCCAACTCGGGCTCACGCCCGAAACCCAAACGGGCCACGATCGGGCGGGAGTCGATCAGTGGCCGGTGGCCGGTGACCAGTGGCCGGTTTGAGAACTGGCCCTGAACATCTCGCCAGGCGACACCTAGCGAACAGCGCCGCGCAACTTCCTGAACGCGATTCGAGATCCTCAGCAGTAGGGACCCAAGAAGAATCGTCTCCCGGTGTGTGCGGTGGCTGTCGATGTCGCCTCTCCCACCCTACCACGCCAATCGCCGTCCCAGGCACACGGACCGTCGGCGATGCCAAGGGCCGTGGATCGGCCATGCGGCTCGTTTGTAGTTCCGCCTTCAGGCGGAACGATGGGCCAATGGCGGATCGTCTTCAGCGTGGCTCCGCCTGAAGCGGGTGTCGCAAAAGGCAGTGACCAGTGGCCCTTCGGTACCGGCCGGAAGGCCTGCACCACAATTGCCGGATACCTCTCGAAGTCAACCATGATGTGCTCGGAACCCTTGTAGCGCAGGCCTTCCGGCCTGCGCCGCCTGGTCTCCAGCGCCGGAGTCTCGCGGGGCTGGCCCGGTCCCCAGAACGAGACGTTCTCGCCCGAATCGACCTTTTGCGACGGCCTCTTCACCAAGCGCGCGTCCTCGCCCGCCCTGCCGCTTGTACCGAGGTCCCCGTGCTCGACTCAGCGCTCCCCCCGCCGCGCCCCGCCCGCCGCCCACCCGGGCGGCGGCGCCGGGTCGACGCGCGCGCCCCCGCCCGCGCGCTCCCCCTCGCGCTCCTCCTCGCGTTCCTCGCCGGCGCCTCACCGGTCCGTGCCGACGACGGCGCCGCCCCCCCCGCCGCACCTCCCGCCGCCCCCGCGTCGCTCGAGCTCTCCGCCTGCCTGGGCGCACACGACCTGGTGCGCGAGGGCGACTGGTCCTACGCCCTCTTCGAGATCGTCAACTCCGGCGCCGAATTCGCCGGCGTCGCCGCCGTGATCGTGCCGGGCGCGCCGGCCGTCTTCGAGCGCGAGCTCCTGCTCCCGCCGAAATCCCGCCGCCGCGTCCAGGTCCCCTTCCGCGGCGAACGCTTCGCCGGCGACGTGACGCTGCGCGTCCTCCGCTCCTCCGACGGCGCCGTGGTCTGGACGCGCGAGGTGGCCACCCAGGGGCTCGGCGCCCTCACCCGCCTGGTGCTGGCGTACGGCCGCCGCGCCGAGACGCTGGCGGCCCGGCTCGCACCCGACCCGGCCACCGAGGGCGGGGGCCTGGTCTCCTTCTGCGTCCGCACCCTCGCCGCCGACGCCCTGGCCGAGAGCGGCGAGGGATACGCGGCGGCCCACGCGCTCCTCCTTTCCGGCGTCCCGGACGGCGCCTTCACCGCCGCCCGCGCGCGCGCCCTGGCCGACTGGGTGCGCTCCGGCGGACACCTGATCTTCGTGTGGGAGATCGGCTGGCATCCGGAAACCACCCTGGCGCGCGACCTCGCGCCGCCGATCGAGCTGCGCGGCGAGGCGGAAATCCGGGAGCTCGAGCCCTTCCGCGCCTTCCATCCCCAGCCGCCGCCGGCGACTGGGCTCGCGGTCGCGGACGTGACGCCGGCGGCGGGCGCCGAGACCCTCTTCGCCTGCGGCGAGCGGCCGCTGGCGGTGACCCGCCGCCTCGGCTTCGGCCGCGTCACCTGGATCGGCTTCGATCTCGCGCGCCCGCTCTGGACGAGCTGGCCCGGGACCGTCCCGATGCTCCGCGGCTGGCTCGACCTGCCCCCCCTGCCGCCCGCCCTCCCCGACTCCTGGTCCGGCGCGGAGGAAGGCCGCCGGCTCCGGGAGCTGCTCGAGGCCGACGGCCCCGTCTCGTCGCGGCTCTCGCCGCCGCATGCACTCTTTTTTTCGGCGGTCTACGCGCTCGCCGCCGGGCCCGGTCTCTGGTGGTTCTTCCGCCGGCGACGCAAGGGCCTCGCGGCGACGCTGGCCTTTCCCGCGGTCGTCGTCGGCTTCTCGGGCTTTGCGTTCGCCCTCTCCGGCGCCCTGCGCGCGACCGGGGAGCGCTGCCGGCTGCTGCACGTGGTCGAAGTCGCGGCCGACGGCGCCGCCGTGCGCGGCCGCTCGTACGGCAGCGTCACCCTGCCGCGCCGCACCCCGGTGGAGATCGCGGCGACGGACCCGACCGCGCGGCTGGAGTGGGTGCAGCCGGAGGATGCGGTCTTCCTCGCCCCGGGAATGACACGCACGGGCAGTATGAGGCGAACGCCTGACTCAACCCGGCTGCAGCTCGAGGCGCAGCCCTGGGCATCCGAGTTCTTCGAGGCGAGCTGGCGCCGCGAGGAGGGGGCGGGTGCTGGCGTGTCCGCCGGCATCGCCGCGGACGCAAGCGTCCCGGGCGGGCGCGTGCTCCGCGTGGACAACCGGACCGGCGGCCCCCTCGCGGGCTTCCTGCTCCTGGGGGGAAGGGAGCACGCGGCGGTCGCCGCCCTGGCGCCGGGGGTCCACCTCCTGCCGCTCGACCCGACGGCGGGGGCGCCCTTCGTTCCGCGCGTCAACGACCCGCGCGCCGGGCCCGCCGTGAGCGGGCTGCTCTCCGTGCTCTGGTCCCCGATCCGGCACGAGCTCCTCCTGGTCAACCCGCTGGGCCCGCTGCCCGTGCGCACGCCGCTGCCGGAAGCCACCGTGCACCTGTTCGACGCGCGCTTCGCCGCCGGCCGCCGTTCGGCGTTCATCGCCTGGACGACCCGCCCGGCGGCGACGCTCCTCCCGCTCACCGTCGCGCCCCTCGCCGCGCCGCCGGTCGAGACCATGCTCTTCCTCCTCGACCTCGAGCCCGCAACGGGAGGGCATTGACCCGATGCGTCGCCCGATCGAGCCCGGCGACCCGCGCTACCGCGCGGTCTACCACGATCCGGACCTGGTGCTGCGCACCTTCGCCCTGGGCAAGACCTACGGCGGCGGCGGCGGCGGCGGGCGCCCGGCGCTCACGGACGTCGAGCTCGAGGTCCGGCGCGGCGACCTCTTCGGCCTCCTGGGCGCGAACGGCGCGGGCAAGACCACGCTCCTGCGCATCGCGGCGACGCTGCTCGAGCCTACGCACGGCTCGATTTACGTGGCCGGCAGCTCGGCGCGCATCTGGCCGGACGCGGTGCGGCGCTCGATCGGGTATATGCCGGATAGCGCCGGCGTGCAGGAGCGCGTGGCGGTGCACGCCTACCTGGAGTTCTTCGCCCTGCTCCTGCGCATTCCGCGCGCCGAGCGGGCGGCGCGCGTCGCGGCGGCGCTGGAGGAGGTCGGGCTGGCGGAGAAGCGCCGGGCGGAGATCCCGACGCTGTCGCGCGGCATGCAGCAGCGGCTGGCGCTGGCGCGGCTGCTCCTGCGCGAACCGCCGGTGCTGCTGCTGGACGAGCCCCTGTCCGGGCTCGATCCGCGCGGCCGGATCGAGATCCTGGAGCTGTTGCGCGGCCTGCACCGCGCGGGGCGCACCGTGGTGATTTCGAGCCACGTGCTGCACGATCTGGAGCCCTTCTGCAACCGGCTGGCGATCCTCGAAGCCGGCCGGATGAAGTTCTGCGGCGGGCTGGCGGCGGCGCGGACGGCGGCCGCTCCGAACGGGCGCTGGGTCGTGGCGGTGCGCGGCCGCGCGGCGGAGGCGGCGGCGGTCTTGCGGTCAATCCCTGACGTCGCGGACGTCGCGGCGTCCGCGCCCGACGCGTGGGGCGGCAACGGCGCGCCGGCCGCCGACGGCCCGGGCCGGATCGCCTTCCGGCTGCCGGCGCCGGCGGCGGACCCGGGCGCGGCGCTGGCACGGCTGGTGGCCGACGGCTTCGCGCTCATCGAGGTCGGGCGCGAGCAGGCGAGCCTGGAGGACGTCTTCTTCCATTTCACCGAAGGGCGGGTGGCGTGATCGGCGCGTTGGTGGCCAAGGAGCTGGCGATCGACACGGGCTCGCGACGCATGGCGGCGGTGCGCACGCTGACCCTGGGGGTGGCGCTGGCGTGGCTGGTGGTGGGCGTGGCGCGCTGGTCGCTGGCGACCGCGGACCCGGCGGCCTATCCGCGCTACGGCCGCGCGCTCTTCAGCGGCCTGGCCTGGACGCAGCTCCTCTGCGCGCTCTTCCTCGGCCCCGCGCTCGCCGTCGGCGCGGTCGGGGCGGACCGGCGCAAGGGAACCCTCGGCGTGCGCTATCTGGTGGGCTACTCGCCCGCCGCCGTGGTCTGCGGGAAATTCCTGGCGCGGGTCGGGGCGCTCTCGCTGGTCGTCGTAAGCACCCTGCCGATCTTCCTTTTCGTCTTCGCCTACGGCGGCGTGAGCACCGCCGAAGTCGTCTGGGTGTACGGCATTTGCCTGGTTACGGCGGCGTGGGGGACGGCGGCGGGGCTGCTCGCCTCGGTGCTGCTGGAGGACGCGCAGAGCGCGCTCCTGGCCGCCTTCGGGCTGGTGGCGGCCTACGGGGGAGTGCCCCTGGCGCTGGCGCAGGGCGCGTCGCTCGGCGCCGAGCTCTGGGTCGGCCCGCTCGCGCCGCTCTACAATCTGCTGGAGCGCGGAGCGGTCGCCGGGTTGCCGTCGGCGCTTTGGAGCATGGCGGGCCAGGCGGCGGCGCTGGCGCTGGCGGCCGCGCTGCTCCTGCCGCGCTTCTCGGTCGCGGGCTGGCGCGTGGGCGCACTGCTCGGCGGCCTCGGGCGACTGCTGGATCGCCTGGTTCCGGCCTTCGTGCCGAACAGCCAGGCGCTGCTCGACGCGGAGGACGTGGACGACGGCTTCAATCCCTTCACCTGGCGGGAGGTCTACGGCCGGCCCGGGCTCGGGTTGCGCGCGCTGGCCGGGCTGACGGTCCTCGCGGTCCTCCTGATGATCGCCTCCTACGCGTTCTTCGCCGACTCCCTCTCCGACCGCGACTTTCACACCTCCTTCCTCATGGTGCTGTGCGGCGGCGGGCTGCTGCTCGCCGCGGCGCTCGCGGGCTCGTCGATCGCCGCGGAGAAGGAGAGCAAGGCGCTGGAGGTGATCTACCTGCACTCGGTGCCGAGCTTCCGCTTCGTGTACGGCAAATACCTTGGCCTGTTCTGGATGTCGTTGCTCTTCTGCGTCCCGGCGCTGGCCCACGCCGTGTTCTGGTGGCTGTTTGGGGATCTGGTCCTCTGGGTGCCGCTGGCGGTGGCCTTCGCGCTGCCGCACGCGATGGCGATCGCCGTGGCGCACGGCATCTACCTGTCGCTGCTCTGCCGCACGGAGGTGCGGGCGATGGCGGCGGCGGTCTTCGCGGAGATCGTGCTCCTGGCCTTT
>JACRIP010000355.1 GCA_016220045.1 Planctomycetota bacterium | reverse complement strand
GCGGGCGCCGCCTTGCGCGGGGCGCGCGCCCCCCCGGCATGACTCCGGGACTTCCCGTGGGCCGCCACGCTCGGCTTCGCGCTCGGTTTCGCGCTCTTCTTCGCGGGCGGCTTCGAGCTCTTCTTCGCGGGCGCTTTTGCCGCCTGCGGCTTGCGCTTGGCCGGCTTCGCTGCTTTCGCCGGTTTCGCCGGTCTCGCGCGCGGCGACGGCTTCGGCGCCGGCGCTACGGCCTTGCGCGGAGCCGCCTTCGCCACGGGCGCCGCCTTCGGTGCCGGGGGAAGCGCCGGAGCGGGAGCCGGCACCGGCGGAGCGGGGGGCGGGGTCGCCACCGGCGCCGCCACCGCAGGCGCAGGTGCCGGCGCGGGCGCCACGCTTCCGTCCGGCGTTTTCGTCGGCGGCTGCTGCGCGGCCAGCACCTGCTCGATCACCGCCGAGAAAATGATCGAGTCGTCCAGGTACCCGGTCCCCTCGGCGCCGTCCGGAATCGCGTCCGACTCGCCCACGAAGTAGCGCAGCGCCGCCACGGCGAGCGCCTCCGCATCGAACGGATGCTGATACCTGTCCTCCAGCAAAAACCCTACAAGCGTGCGCGCCTGCTGCGCCACCTGGCCGGGGATGTCCCGCCCCTCGGCCAGCTTCCGCTGCACTTCGTCGCGCACCCGCTCCTTCGCGGTCACGACCTCTTCGCGCGAACGCGGATACAGATCCGAAGCCCGCAGATCATCCAGCGATTCGAACTTGTTCATGCGCTTCCTTCTCCATTCCCCCGTCGCAGCATCCGGTCAGGGCCGGTCCTCGACCGGTTCACCATTCCACCGCCACCCGCCGCGTCGTGTTCCAGTTCGGGATCAGCACGTGACCGTGGTCGCGGCCGAATTGATACACCCGCCAGGTGATCTTCACGTCGTCCTGGCAGTAGGAAATCAGCTTGTCCAGTTCGCCCTTGCGAAACCACTCGATGGCCATCAGCCCGTGACCGCTCTTGACCTGGCCGAGCGTCGCCGACGCGACGGCGTCGAGCTTCACGCGGAAGCCGAGGCGCCGGTGCAGGTCTTCGAGCAGGTCGAGGCAGCGGATCTTCGTGTAGTCGCGCTTCAGGTGCCCCGCCAGCACGCGGAAGTCGAAGTGCTTCACGTTGAAGCCGACGACCAGCTCGGCGGCGAAGAGCGCCTCCACGAGGTCGCCCACCTGGGCTTCGGTATAGACCTGCTGGCGGTCGCGGTCCGGTTCGTAGGTGCAGCCGATCGACATGCGGAGGGCTTCGATGTTGCCGCGGCCGCCGACGTCGTCGAAGCTGTTCTGGGTCTCGAGATCGAACACCAGGACGCGCGCCGGCCCCGCCGCAGGAAGAACCGGCGCCGCGACCGGCACGTGCGCCGGGGGCGCGGTCGCACGCGGGGTGAAGAGGTCGCCCTGCTGCAGACGCGGATCAGGGTCCTTCTTCGGCACGCGATCCTCCCGGGACGGGACGGGCGCGCGGCGGGCGCCCTCGGGCCGGGGATGGTATCACGCCGCCCGGCCGCCTGCCAGCGAAATGCCCAGGTCGCCGCATGTCCGCAACTGCGCCGTCCTCGCAGCGTACCGGGCCGCCGCAGCCGGCACGCCCTCGCGGCACGGTAGCGCGCCGGTCATTCTCGTACTCGTACTCGTACTCGTACTCGAACGCCCAGGGCATTCGAGTACGAGTACGAGTACGAGCTACGAGTACGACGGACGCCACGTTTTCGAGGCATGCGGCGGATACGGTCGAGACCCACGTCGGGCTCACGCCCGAAACCCAATCGGGTCATGATCGGTCAGGCAACCGCCCCCGCCCCCACCGACCACCGTCCACCGACCACCGTCCACCGCGTCACCGCTCACCGCGCAAGGCACGGTACCGCGGATCGCGCGCGAGCGGCGCGAGCTCGGCGAACTCGTCCACCGTCGCCTCGGGGATGCCGCCCAGGCGCGCGGCGGCGGCGAGATCGCGCCCACCCCCCTCCAGGTCTTTCCCTGAGGCCCGGAGCGCGGCCCGGATCAGCAGGAAGAGCGGGCCCTCTCCCGCCAGCTCGCCGGCGCGCGCCAGCGCCTGCTCGGCCTCCGCCCGCCGCCCGGCACGCAGTTCCGCCAGCGCGCGCAGGCGGTGCGCGGCGGCGAACTTCGGGTCCAGCTCCACCGCCCGCGCCAGCCGGGCGCAGGCCGCCCCCGCATCGTGCACCAGCACGTGCCGTACGCCCTCGACGTACTGCGCGGAGGCGTCGTCGGGCGATCGCCGCCCCAGGTCGACCATCGCGGACCCGATCACCATGAGCATCGCCGGCTGCCGCGTCTTGGTCGAAATCAGGAAACTGAAGAGCTCCAGGTCGCGCGTGGAATCGAGACGGATCGCCTCGCCCTTGTCGCGACAGGTCTCCAGGAAGCGGCCGTTCTTGCGATGGGCGTCGCCGCGCGCATTGTAGTAGACCGCATTGCGCGGATCGCTGTCGATCGCGCGATCGAGGTCCTCGCAGACGCCCTCGTGCTTCTGGAGTCTCAGGTGAACAAAGGAGAGCGCGTAGGCGGTCGCGCCCGCGACCGGGTCGGGCGGAGCGCGGCGCCAGGCGGCGAGCG
>JACRIP010000354.1 GCA_016220045.1 Planctomycetota bacterium | reverse complement strand
GACGGGCCGCGCGGCAGCAGGGGGTTGCGCCCCCCACCCCGCGACCGCGCGGCCCGTCCCGGCCCCCACTTCGTGGCCCTTCGTGGTCTCCCTTCGTGGCCCTTCGTGTTCACGTCGTCTCTTCGTGGCCCTGCGCCGTCCTTCGTGGCCCTACACCCCGGGCGCGCTCAGGCCGAGAGGACGACGACCTCGTCGGGGATTTCGTTGACGTCGTCCGGGGCGGGCGGTACGTGCGCGGAGAGGAGCGCGCCGCAGGCACCGATGCCGCGCTCGATCGCGTCGATCGGCCGGCCGGCGCCGAGACCGCGCGAAATCTCGTCGCAGATCGTGCCCCAACGCTCCTGCGGGACCTTCTCCGAAATGCCGACGTCGCCGAACACGACCGTGACCTGCTCGAAGAGGCTGACGTAGATCAGGCAGCCGGTGCGCTCGCGCGTCGTGCCGAGCTTGCGTTGATGGAAGACCGCGAGCGCCTTCTCGCGCACTTCCTCCTCGAGCACATCGCGGCCGACCAGGCGGCGCTCGAGCTCGTCGGGCAGGAGCGGGCTGGCCCACCAGCCGAAGCCGAAGGCGAGCGCGGTCGCCAGCGGGATCAGCATGGGATAGTAGGGGTCGAGCCCGGGGAGCGAAAAGACGATGAGCTGCGTCGCCAGGACGGCCAGCAGTCCGACCTTGCCCCCGATCTCGGGGTAGGGATCGCTGCGGTCGGCCAGGACGACGACGAGTTCGCCCGCCGTCCCCTTTTCCGCCGCGGAAATGGCCGTATTCAGGCGCGCCCGGTCGTCGTCGGTCAGCAGCCAGCGTTCGCCCGTCGGCATGTTTCGCTCTCCCGCGGTACGGGTTTGGAGGTTTGGAGGTTTGGAGGTTTGGATGTTTGGGGGTTTGGGGGTTTGGAGCCGGTTGAGGGACGGGATGTCTGCTCGGGAAGGAGGATAGCCCTGGCGGGCGGGGGTGTCAAGCGCTGCGATCCGCGCAGGAAGCTTGCTCCTCGGACCAAGATCCCCTATGCTCACCCAAACCCCCAAACCTCCAAACCCCCAAACCCCGTCCGCGGGCGCCGGGCGAAGAAGGAGTCGAGCGATGGCCTGGGAACACCTCGAGGGCCGGATCGGCGTGCTGGCCGCGCTTTCGGCCCGGCGACGGCGCTTTCAGGTCATTCTGGTAAGCGCGCGCGCGCGGGAGGAGAAAGTGGCGGAGGTGCTCGCGGCGGCGGCGGCGCTGGGGGTGCCGGTGAAGCGCGTCGCGCCCGACGAACTGGACGCGATGGCCCAGGGCGTGACGCATGGCGGGGTGATCGCCGTCTGCATGCCGCGCCCGGTAGATCCCGTAGAGGCGCTCTGGCACGCGCTCGATCGCGCGGAGGAGCCCGGTTTCCTGCTCCTGCTGGAAGGCGTCGAGGACGCGCAGAACCTGGGCTTCACGCTGCGCTCCGCCGAGGCCCTGGGCGTACATGCGGTGCTGGTCAAGCGGCACGTGTGGGACTACGACGGGCCCGCGGTGGCGCGCGCTTCCTCGGGCGCGTACGAGCGCCTCCCGGTGGTGCGCCTGGACGACGTCGGGGAGGTGCTGGAGCAACTGCGCCGCCGCGGCGTGCGCCTGCTCGGGTGCATTCCCGGCGCCCGCCGGCCGATCTACGGCGAAGACCTTGCAAAGCCGGTCTTACTGGCGATCGGCGGCGAGAAACGCGGCCTGTCGGCGGCGGTGCGTGAGCGCTGCCACCGCATGGTGCGGATTCCCAGCCGCGGAGAGCCGACCTCGCTCTCGCTGAGCCACGCCGCCGCCATCGCCCTCGCCGAGGCCGCGCGCCAACGCCTGCCCGCCGCCGCGACCGGGACCGCCCTCCCTCCCGCACTCGGCCCCGAGACCGAGGAAGCTACGGACACCCCCGCCCCCGGCGACGCCGGGGACGGCGCTTAACGGCGTTAAACGCCGTTGAACGACGTTGAACGACGCCGCCGGAAACGAAGCAGGGGCGGCCCGTGCGGGCCGCCCCTGCGGTGTTTTCCGG
The DNA here is from genome assembly GCA_016220045.1 of Planctomycetota bacterium. Classification (GTDB taxonomy): domain Bacteria; phylum Planctomycetota; class MHYJ01; order WSZJ01; family JACPWG01; genus JACRIP01. The sequence continues at coordinate 1,420 of JACRIP010000354.1, read as the reverse complement.
ATGCCGGCGCGACTAGAAGGAGAGCGTCTTGGCGATGATCTTGCCGATCACCACGTCTTCCAGCGCCTTCTTGATTTCGGTCTTGACCTTGTCCTTGATGTCGATGGTCCAGAACCAGCCCTTGGCGTCGGCGCGGCAGTCGATGCTCGCGCTCTCGGTGAACACGCTGAGGGTGGTCTTCCCGGTATGAATGTCCAGGTCCACCAGGCAGGTGCCATTCGCGAGCACGTTGAGATCGTAGATCTTGACGCGATGATCCGGGAAGGCCGGACGCAGATCCAGGGTGAACGCGATGCTTGCGCCGTTGCCCTTCGCCCAGGTCAGCTTCCAGCCCAACTCGTACCACAGGTGGCCCGGGGTGCCCCAGAAGTGCGAGCTCGGCGTCTTGATCGTCGGTTGCTTGGTGCCGAGCACCACGTCGGGCGACTTCACCGAGTGGATGTAGACATCGTAGAAGAGCAGGTTCAGGACCTTCTTGCCCACCAGCGCGGTGTTCAGCCCGGCGCCCAGCTTGGTTTCGAGCTGGGTCTCCATCTTCGCCTTCTCGGTCGCATTCGTCCAGAAGACGTTGACCGTCGCCTGCAGCGCCTTTTCGGTGGTCTCGCAACCGACCAGCGCGAAGCACGAGGCCACGGCGAGGAGCGCCGAGACGGCGCGTTTCATCAGGGAGCTGGAGGAACGGATCATTCGGGTCTTCTCCTGAGTGAGTGGGAAGGTATCGGCGGATGAGGGGTATCTTGGCGCCGCCCGCGGCGGCTACCGGTCGAGTTCTCCCAGGGTCTTCTCCAAGGTCTCCATCTCGGTCGCGGTGAGCAGGTCGGGATGGGCGCTCGCGGCGCGCGCCAGCCCGGCCAGGGCTTCGCGGCGGATGCCGCGGTCTTCGGCGGCATCGAAGCCGATTTCGCGCAGGGTGCGGACCACGCCGGCGGCGTCGGAGCGCGAGCGGCCGAGCAGGCGCACCAGGTCGGCGCGGACGGCGGCGTCGCGCTCGCGTCCGGCCCCGCCCGCCAGGCGGTCCAGCGCGTCGGCGGGGAGCTCGGCGGGCAGGCCGGAGAGCGCGGCGGCGCGGGCCTTGGCGTCGGGATCGGCGGCCGCCACCGAGATCAGGCGATCTACGTAGGGGCGATCGGCGGCGGCGGCGCCGGAAACCGGCGGCGCGGACAGCAGGGCGTAGCGCACGGACGGGTCCGACGCACGGTCGATCGCCGCGCCCCAGGACTCGGCGCCCTGCTCGCCCAGCATCCCGGCGCGCAGGACTTCGGCGCGCACGCGCTCGGCCGGCTCGGTCGAGGCCGCCCATTCGTCGAGCAGCGGCGTGAGCAGACGCACCATTTCCGGATCGCCGGAGAAGGTCCGGCCCAGCCGCGCGACGTCGGTCAGCTCGGGGAGGCGGGCCGCCAGTTCGCGGATGCGCAGGGCG
>JACRIP010000353.1 GCA_016220045.1 Planctomycetota bacterium | reverse complement strand
CCCTCCCCCCCCCCCCGGGGTGGCCCGGCCGGAGCCTTTTGCGACAGCCTCTGACGGCGGAAGAACAAACGAACCGAGAGGCCGATCGGCATGGTCCGGGGCGGCGAGCGGCGTGGGAGCGGCGACCGCCCGCCAGTCGCGGATCGCTTCGAGGGTGCTCTTGAAGGCGAGGTCCGGCCAGGGGATTTCGTCGTAGGGGAAGTACCTGGCGTCGGTCGCGTCGTCGCCGGCGGCGAGGCGCCCGCCGACGACCTCGGCGAGATAGGCGAGGACGGCGACGCGGTTCCTGTCCACGGTCGGGGGGTAGGAGTAGGCGCCGAGCAGGCGCACGAGGCGGACCTCCAAGCCGGTCTCTTCGTGGGTCTCGCGGCGCGCGCCCTCCTCGACGGTCTCGTCGATCTCGACGTAGCCGCAGGGGAAGCTCCACTGGCCGAGGCCGGGCGGAATGCCGCGACGCACGAGCACGACCCGGCCGTCCACGACCGGCAGCGTGCCGGCGGCCACCTTCGGGCCCTGGTAGAACACGAAGGCGCACGCGCGGCAGACCTGGCGCTCGCGATGGTCGTTCGCCGGGCGCTGGGCGACAAGCGTGCCGCCGCACTTGGGGCAGTGGGTGTAGTCCGTGGTGGGGGCGCTCGGGCCGCCGTCGGGACGTGACATCATCACCGCAACGCAGGGACTGGGGAAAGAGATCCGGCCGCCGCCCCGTCGGGGCCCGCGCGAACATTATATCGGTCGCCGGCGCGCGGTCAATGTCCCGGGTGCTCGCGACAGAGAGTCGTTGAGAATTCGCCGCCGTTCTGCTATCCTGTGCGTTCCGGTCGGGCGCGGAGGAGAGATTCCGTACCCGGCCGGACTTGTTTTCCGGGCCGCAGATTCGTCCGCTCTCAACGAGGTACGCCCACCGCACGCCATGGACATCCGCAATATCGCCATCATCGCCCACGTCGACCACGGCAAAACCACTCTCGTCGATAAGCTGCTGCGCCAGACCGGCGCCTTCCGCTCCAACCAGAAGCTCGTCGAGTGCGTCATGGACTCGAACGATATCGAGCGCGAGCGCGGGATCACGATCCTGGCGAAGAACACCGCCGTGGTCTACAAGGACACCAAGATCAACATCATCGACACGCCCGGCCACGCGGACTTCGGCGGCGAGGTCGAGCGCGTGCTCAAGATGGCCGATGGCGTGCTCCTCCTGGTGGACGCCGCGGAAGGCCCGAAGCCGCAGACCAAGTTCGTGCTGCGCAAGGCCCTCGGGTACAATCTGCAGCCGCTGGTGGTGATCAACAAGGTCGACAAGGCGGACGCGCGGGCGCACGAGGTCCTGGACGAGATCTTCGACCTCTTCATCGAGCTGGGCGCGAACGACCAGCAGCTCGACTTCCCGACCCTCTATGCCTCGGGCCGGGACGGCTACGCCAAGCGCGAGATGGCCGACCCGCCGGTCGACCTGATCCCGCTCTTCGACGCGATCCTGGCGAAGATCCCGCCGCCGCAGGTGGACGCGGCCGGGCCGCTGCAGGTGCTGGTGTCGAACATCGACTACAACGACTACGTGGGCCGGATCGCGATCGGCCGGGTCTTCCGCGGCGCGATCGCCTGCGGCCAGGCGATCGCCGTAGTGCGCGCCGACGGGCGCGTCGAGGCCGCGCGCGTCGAGCAGCTCTACGTTTTCGAGAACCTGAAGCGCGTCGAGGCGACGCGGGCGGAGGCGGGCGAAATCATCGCGATGGCGGGCGTGCCCGACATCAACATCAACGACACGATCACCGCGCCCGAGGCGCCGGAAGCGGTGCCGCCGGTGGCGGTGGACGAGCCGACGATCTCGATGATCTTTTCGATCAACGACAGCCCGCTCGCGGGACGCTCGGGTCGTTTCCTGACCTCGCGACACCTGCGCGACCGGCTCACGCGCGAGCTGCGCTCCAACCTCGCGCTGCGGGTCGAGGAGATCGGCTTGATCGAGGCGCTGAAGGTCTCGGGACGCGGACTCCTGCACCTGGGCATCCTGATCGAGAACATGCGGCGCGAGGGCTTCGAGCTGCAGGTCGGCAAGCCGCAGGTGATCTTCAAGGACAGTCCCGAGGGCCGGCTGGAACCGATCGAGTACGTGACGGTGGACGTGCCCGAGGCCATGAGCGGCAAGGTCATCGAGCTCATCGGCGCGCGCCGGGGCACCATGGCCTCGATGCAGAATCACGAAGGGAACATCCACTTCGAGTTCTACGCGCCGTCGCGCGGGCTGATCGGGCTGCGCTCCAAGATGCTCTCGGCGACGCGCGGCGAGGCGGTGATGTACCACAGCTTCTACGAGTACCAGGCGCACAAGGGGGAGATCCCGACCCGGCGCTCCGGGGTGCAGATCTCGATGAACTCCGGCACGGCGACGAACTACGCGCTGAAGGACCTGGAGGACCGCGGGCAGTTCTTCGTCTCGCCGGGCGACGACGTGTACGAGGGGATGATGGTGGGCGAGCACTGCAAGGATCGCGACATCGTGGTGAACGTGACGCGGCGCAAGGCGCTGAACAACTTCCGCACGAGCACGTCGGAGAACATGGTGGTGCTGGCGGCGCCGCGGATCTTCAGCCTGGAGGAGGCGCTGGAGTACGTCGGCGACGACGAGTGGGTCGAGGTGACGCCGAGCCACATCCGGCTGCGCAAAAAGCTGCTGGGCGAGAAGGACCGCAAGCGGCAGGAGCGCGCGCTGGAGGACGCCGAGGAGGAGGCCGCGAAGGCGTAGCGGCGCGGGCGCGCGGGCGCGGGCGCGGGGAGGCTTCCGCAGCCCGTGACCGGTGCGCACCTCCCCCCACCCCGACCCTCCCCCGCTGCGGCGGGGGAGGGGGATGATGCGGGTGCGCGCCGGCCGTGGCGGTCCAAAGCGCACTTGCGGCCGGACCTGCGCTCCGTGGGGAACGGCTTCCCGCGGTGCAAAACCCCACGAAACGATGAGGCCGAGATGCCGGCCGAGAGGGAGCTTGAACTCGGGACGCTCCTGGTGCGCGCGGGCTGCTGCACCGCGGAGCAGGTGCGCGCCGCGGTCGAACTACAGCGTTCGCTGGAGGCGGGGGGGCAGTTCCGGCGGCTGGGGGAGCTGCTGGTCGAGGCGGGCGCGGCGCAGGTAGGGGAGGTAGCGCGGGCGCTGGCGGAGGCGGGCACTCCGATCTGGCACTGCGACGCGTGCGGACT
>JACRIP010000352.1 GCA_016220045.1 Planctomycetota bacterium | reverse complement strand
GACCACATGCCATAGAGGGCTTCCACTTCAGGTCGCCCCACGGCGACGAAGCGGTAGCGCGGATCGGCGAGGACGCGCCGCTGCCCGGCGAGCGTGCGGCGCTGGTCGCCGGGAAAGCTCGCTTCGTAGAGCTGCCACGCGGGGAGGAAGAGCGGCGCGTCGGCGGTCAGTTCGGTGACTGGTGAGTCCGGTTCCGCTGCGCGCGGGAGGTTGCCTCCGGCATCATGAAGCTTGCCCATCGGATCACGCTGCTCCTGGGCCTGGTTTCGCTCGCGCCGATCGCCCTGCTCTGGGCGCTCGCCGCCCGGTCCATCGACGACGTGCGGGAGCGCGCGGCGCGGGAGAGCGCGAGCATCCTGGTCGAAGCGGAGCGGGTCAGCCTGGAGCGCTTGACGCAGGAGGCCGCCTTCGGCATCGACGCCTTCTGTGAGAAGTACCACGGCGACGTCGCCGCCCTCAAGGAATACTACGAGACCGGGGGCGTGGCGGCGGCCGGACTCGCGGGGGGCGCGGAGGATCGCCTTTATCCGGACCGGCCCCATCCCGGTCTACCCGGCTACGGCTACGTGCACCCCGAGCACGGCATGTACGGGGATTTCGAACGGCGCGGCGCGACCTGCGCCTACCTGCGCAAGAGCGTGGTCGCGAGGACGCTGACCGATCCCGCACTCCGCGCGGGGATCGCGGACTCGCTGCACCGCGCGAAGCGTCTCGAGCCGGCCTTTCGCGCCCTGACGCACAAGCACGCCGGCACGCTCGATCTCGTCTGGATCGTGCTGGAGGACGGCGTCGCCAACGTCTGCCCGCCGTACGACCTCAACGCCATGATCGCCAAGGATCCGACGATCGTCGATCTGAACGAGAGCGAGAACGTCTACATAAAATACCTCAATCCGAAAAACAACCCGGAGCGGCGCATCCGCTGGTTGCCGCCCTACCTCGATCCCTTCAAGAAAGTCTGGATGACGAGCTGCATCGCGCCGCTTTACGTTGGGGAGCGTTTTGCGGGGGCGGTGGGCATGGATCTCCTGCTTGCCACCATCACGGAGCGCATCCAGGCCAAGCGCGTCGGCTCCGCGGGGTATGCTTTCCTGCTCGACCCGAAAGGCACGCTCCTGGCATTGCCGGAGCGAGCGGTGGCGGATCTGGCGTGGGAGGAGCCGCACCGGGCCTGCCTGCGCGAGCTGTTCAAGCCGTCCGCGGAGCAGGTGTGGACGCCGGAGAAGGTGGAGGTCATGACGCGGGTGGGCCTGGGCGCCGCGCCACAGCCTGCGCTCGCCGCCGTGGCCGCCCAGATGCTGGCGCAGAAAGTGGGCGGGGCGCGGGTCGACTTGCCCGGGGGCGAGACGATGATCGCCTACGCGCCGATCCGCACGCCGGGGTGGAGCGTGGGCATGGCCCTGCCGCTGGCCGAAGTCACCGCGGCGGCGCGGCGCGCCGAGGAGACCGTGCGCGGGGGCGCGGCGGCGATCCTGGGTCACTTCACGTCGGCCTTCCTGATCGTGCTCGCGGTCTGCATCGGGCTCGGCATGCTGATCGGCCGGCAGATCACCCGCCCGGTGCGCGCGCTGATCGACGCCACGCGCCGCATCAGCGCCGGCCGGCGCGACCTGCCCGCGCCGCCGCCGGGCCGGCACGACGAATTCTCCGAAATCGAGCGCTCCCTCGCCGAGATGGCGGCGCTTCTGGAGCGGGATGAGGCGCGCATCCGCGAGCATGCGGCGACGCTCGAACAGCGGGTCGCGGAGCGGACGCGCGAGCTGGAGGCGACGAACCAGGAGCTGGCCTCCTTCTCCTACTCGGTGTCGCACGACCTGCGCGCGCCGCTGCATGCGGTGAGCGCGATCGCGCAGTTCCTGATGGAGGACCATTCGAGCCGGCTGGACGAGGCGGGCAAGGAGCAGCTCCGGGTGATCCGGAACGGCATCGGGCAGATGATCCGGCTGGTGGACGACCTGCTCGCGCTCTCGCGCCTCGGTCGCAAGGAGCTCACGCGCGAGGCGGTGGACATGAAGACGCTCGCCGAAACGGTGGCCGCGGAACTCTCCCAGGGGCTGGGCGGGCGGCGCGTGAGCATCGAGGTGCGGGACGCGCCGCCGGCGTACGGCGATCCCGGGCTGTTGCGGCAGGTGGTGGTCAACCTGCTGGCGAACGCGGTGAAGTTCACGCTGCCGCGGAGCGCGGCGATTATCGTGTTTGGCGGGCGGGTGGTGGACGGGGAGTGCGTCTATTCGGTGCAGGACAACGGGGTGGGGTTCGACATGAGCGATGCGGGGCGGCTGTTCCGGCCGTTCGAGCGGCTGCACGCCGATCCGCTGTTCGAAGGGAACGGGGTGGGTCTGGCGATCGTGGAGCGGGTGGCGCGGCGGCACGGCGGGCGGGCGTGGGCGCGGAGCGTGGTGGACGCCGGTGCCGAGTTCTTTTTTGCGGTGCCGCGTGGGGAGTAGGGGCGGGGGGGGGCGGGGGCGGAGGGATCAGGGATCAGGGGGCAGGGGTCAGGGACGGGGGGCGCAGGACGGAGGGATCAGGGACGGGGCGGGAGGGCCGTCGGGGCATGGGGAGTCCGGCCGCGCGGGGGGAGAACTCAACGCGTGCGGGAGCGCGTGGGCTCGGCCGTGGACGGCGCGGTGGGCTGGGGAGGCGGCGCCCAGGGCGCGGGGCCGGTCGCGGGGGCTTCCTCGGGGGGTAGCCCGAGGCGACGGCGGGCCAGACCGCGCACCTCGAGCTGATCGGCGAGCCGCGCGATATCCTCCAGCGCGCGGCGGGCCTCCGGCGGCTTCATCTCGGCGAGGACGTTGACGAGGGTGAGGCACAGGCGCGGATCGGGATCGGCTTCGAGGGCCTTGGCCAAGAGGACGGGAACCACGTCGGCCCGGCCGGTGGCGACGAGGGTCTGGGCCGCCGCTACCTGGAGGGAGTGAGGGCCGGACGCGCGAAGCACCTGGGCAAGGGCATCGATCGCGGCAGTGCGGAGCGCGGCGTCGTCCAGCGGGGAGCCGTCGGCGTTCTTGGGCGCGGGGAGAATGCAGATGCGCCCGAGCGCAGTAACGGCCGCCGTGCGGTGCGCGAGGGACGTGGGGCCGGGGGTGGAGGGGGCGCGGAGCGCCGCATCGGCGAGCAGGGCGACCGCGGCGGGGTCGCGCCGCGAGCCGCAGGCCTCGATCGCGGCCGCGCGGGTGGCGTCGTCGACGTCGCCCTGGACGAATTCGCGGAGGATGGAGGCCGTCTCGAATCCAGGGCGGCCGGCGAGGGAGAGGACCGCGCGGCGGCGGACCTCGGGGTCCGGGTCGGAGACGGCGATCTCGCGTGCGATTTCGGCCCATTCGGCGCTCGGCCCCTCCCCGAGCGGGAGCAGGTTCGCGAGGGCGCAGCGCCGCGTGACGTCGGACTCGGCGCGAAAGCTGCCGCGGAAGACCGCCGGTGCCGTGAGGGTGGCGAAGAGTTCGCTCACGCGGGCGCGAGTCTCCGTCGCGGCTAGCGTCGGCGCCCCATCACCGCCCGTGCCCCCGGCGCTGCGCTCAGGAGTGGACCCGGGCCCTGCGGACGCTGCTGTCGTGTCGGCAGCCAGGCGGTTCGCTGGTCGGCTTCCGTTCGACCGGGTCGCCGCCCCCGCACGAGCGGCCAGGGATCGGTCCGCGGTCGACGCGGGTGGCCCGGAGGCGACAATCATCCCGAGCAGGAAGATCGGCGAGGCGATAAGCACCGCGACTGGAAACCAGTGGCGGGATCGCAAAGGTGACGGCACAGGGGTCATGGCTTCCGCGGGGGGTTCTCCCCCCTCCCGTATCCCAACGCATGGTCCAGCCTAGCCAGTACGTCACCTCCGGGGAGCGCCCTCTCATTCTTCTGCGCAGTCAGTTCGCAGGCTATCCAGATGGCAACTCGATACTGCCGGCCCTGCAGATCCTCGATGAACGGCTCCCATGTGTTCGGGGCCGTCGACTTCATCACCTTCCACTGTCCGTTTACGACGCGGCGGACAACCTCCCCCGCGAAGGCGATCAGCATGCCGGGGCACGGCGGCTTCAGAGCGCCCTCGAGGCCGACTCGCTTCACGACTCGGTCGATGCGCAGGAGTTCTTTCTTCTCGTAGGTGAGATCCTCGACGGACTTGCCCAGAAGCGCGGCGAAGCCCTCTACCAACTCGCCGATGTGGGCGGGGAAGTCGCCCCCTTCGGGCAGTAGGCCCTCCAAGGGGTCGAGATACCGTCCCGGGACGGTCGCGGCCAAGCTGGCCAAAACGCTGTCTCGCGAATACCAAAGTACATTGTCGCCATCGCGGAATTTCAGGAGAAGCTGCCCGTTGGAGTTGCGATAGGCAGTGCACTCCGCAGCTACCTTGAGGCGCAGGAGGCGATTCGCCTCCTCATCCTCCGTCCACCCTGGCTCCGCAAAAACGAGCTTGGCCGTTGCGGCGGACAGCCGCTTGGCCGAGGTTGATCGATCCTTCTTGCCGCTCATTCGTCTTTTCTTTCTTCATCCTCCGGGCGCATGGTCTCGTGGAGAGTTGCAGCGTCCGGATCCGCGTCAGCCGGAGCCTCGGGCGTCGGCGGCGGATCATCCACGAGGTACTCGCTGTGCGGCGCCAAGTAAGGCGAGCATTGGTATTGGCTGGCATCCGGCATGACGTGCTTCCTGTACTCCCCGAGTATCAATACTGGGCGGGCGGGTATGCGGTCCGTTGCCGGCTCCATCGCCCAGTACTGCATGAGCCTGATCCTCTTGTTGCGGCACTCAGCGACCAGTTTCGCGCCGACATAGGTATCCTTCGGCGAGAAGATACAGATCGCCGGTCGTGGCGCTAGAGGATTGTCGTGCATCCCAGCAGGAGAGGCGAGCGCTGCGTCGATATAGCCCCACATCTGCCCCCTTTCGCGCGCCAGCGTCACCGTACCGTGCACGGCCTTCACTTCGACGAACAGGCTGTTCTCACACCGCATCAACTCGCCCTGTGCAACCGTCCACGTGTTGGTCCAGTCGATCGCATCGGGGCGCACCGCCTTGGGGACACCGTACTTGAGCTCGCGGGTCGGCGCATTAATGTCACCGGTGTTCTCCTTTAGTCGCTTCTCGAACCATCCCTCGCTGCGCGCCGACCGCAGGCACACGTCCTGGAACGCGCGCCCAATCACCTGGTTCTTCGGCCCGAGTTCCAGGCCTGCACCGACACCGGCAGACTCACAGATCTGCCGCAGCCGTGCGACGGTAATCGGTCTCCAGGGGATCATGTGATCGTAGCCCCACCCGGGCCCGACCGGGAAGATGTTGGTCGGCCGCACCAGGAAGCGTACGGTCGTCCCCTGATTGAACCCGAGCTGGGCGTGAAGCCGACCCTGTTCGTAGAGCGTTTGGTAGTTGTTCTCGGGTCCAGGCCAGGATTCGGAGTGCTTTTGCATCGCCTCCAAATTCTTGGGAGAGGTCGGCGTGATCTGGAACCCGACCCGCCCGAGCTCCAACTCATCGGCGCAGAGCGGCTCCGGGCTGAGGTAATCGACCATTCCCGTCCGCGTCCCCTCCTCGTTGCCGGTGCCGCGGGACATTTCGGAGGTCTCCCAGAGCCCTTCTTCCGCTCCCATGTCCCACTTGCCGCGCCACCACTCCCCGGCCGCGTCGTCGAGGCGCGTCAAGTGCACGCCACCGGTAAACTCCACCGGTGTGAAGTAGAGGGGCGTGGCGACTCCCATGGGCAACTTCTCAATGCCGTCACACACGCGGGAAAGCTTCAGCTTCAGATCGACCATGTTCCCGAGTCCGCTCAGGTCCACCTCGCCGAAGGTCTTGCCCTGAATCACGTACCCGCTGCCGCCGATGATCCCCTCCCCGTTGGGCCAGGTGGTGCGATGGTGGGTGGCCATGGACCACGTCCCCGCCCACCTCGTGTCGCTGCCCCAGGGCAATGGATACCAGGCCGTTGACCGCGTGGTGTCGGTGGTTGTCCAGGGCGCCTCGGTCATGCTCCCCGTGGTCTCCGAGGTCGAGGCCGCCTCTCCGGTGACGACTGTAGCTTCGCACTCGCTCCAGCCATGGTCGCGGGCCTCTTCCCAGGTGATGTCCGCCCCGAGCGCGTGCTCGCGGTCCTCGTTCCGGTGATTCCAGATCCCGACGCGCTCCGCGGCCGCGACGATCCGGCCCTCGCGCATCAGCCATTCAAGCTTGCGCTCGATCGCCCGGCAGTCCTCGTTGCGGCCGGCGAGATCCTCGGGCGCGCGGGCCGGCAGGTCGGTAAACAGCTCCTCGCCCGTCCAGGGCTCCGCCGTCTCCGCGTGCGCGTACTTCGGCGCCATCCCGGACAGAATGTAGCGGGTGTCCTCCACGGTATTCGGCGCCACGAAGTCGTACAGGAGGCCCCACGCCCGCATGAACCGCTCCTGCAGGCCGAGCACGACGTCGCACGCGACGGTAAGGGACAGCGAGGCGCTCTTCTCCGGGGCCGGGTCCGCGCCCTCGGGAACCCGCTGCATGCGCGCCTCTACATGAAGAGCCTGAGAGACGTCGGGCGCCAGCGTTTCCGCCTTCCTGAGGGTGTAGAGCGCGCGTTCGCCGGCCTGGGTCAGTACCGCCGCCGCGAGGAAACGCACGGTCTGGTCTACGCCATTCACGAGAACGGCCAGGGACCCGGGGACGCCGAGGGAAATCGGTGCTATCTCCAGGTTCAGCGAAATCCCGACTTCCACCGGATACTGGGTCGCTACCTCAAGGGTCAGGGTCAGGTCCGGGGGGAGCGTCGGGGCGGGAGGCGGGTTTGCCGACCCACCCTCGCCGCCGCCGGTCGGCAGTTGTACGGTGAACGCCGCGAACGCCGTCGAGACCACCCCCATTACATCCGCCGCCTGCGCCGCCACGCGATGGAGTCCGTTGCCGAGTGCCGATTCAGCGGGAATCGTGACTTGGGCGCTGCCGAAGCTGAACGTGACCAGGCTGCTGAGGTCGAGGGGCGCCGAAGAGTCCGCATCCACCAGGATCCGGATCGAAGCGGGATCGATCTCCGCGCCATTCGCGGTGATCGAAACACGAATGGTCGGCTGACCCGTCGACAGGATCGCGCCCTCGACCGGGTCCTGCATGAGCACGCGCGGGCCGGCGGTCTGTACCACAAAGCGGTAGTATTGCACGAACCGCCGTCCCTCGACATCGGCAATCTCCGCGCGGATCACGTACTCGCCGTCGAGGAGAGCCTGCGCGGAAGTCAGCGCGATCCTCACGCCGGTGGGCGTATCCACCGCCTGCCCGGAGATCTCCTGCGGCCACCCCCAGAGCGATGCCAGGGATACGCGGAGGCTCGAGCGATCAAGCGCGGCCGCACCCGCTGTTAGCGCGATGTCGAACGCAGGGACCCAGGTGCGAACGCAGCCCTCCTCGAGGGGTGCGGCCACCGTCAGCGTCGGGCCCGAGCCGCTGCCGGCGTCTGCGACAACGTCGAACGTCCATGCGGCCTGCCCACGGTTTCCCGCCGGGTCCAGCGCCGCGATGAGGACCAAATGCGTGCCGGGGATGAGGTCTTCCGTTGGCGTGAAACTGAGCAGGTCGCCCTCCAGCACCCAGCCGCTTCGCCAGCCATCGAGGTAGAAGGAGACCGAGTTGGGGTCAATGCCGGCGCCGAGCGCGCCGTCCGCGAGGCGAATCTGCACCGTGGGGCGATTCGAGGCGGCGGTACCGCCGGCGACCGGCGCGACGAGCTCCGCGCCCGGCGCGGTGCGATCGTACACGAAACTCCAGGTCGTCGTGCCGGCGTTCCCGACTTCGTCTTCGGCCTGGATGGTGACGACGTGGGGGCCCTCCGCGAGCGCCTCCGGCGCCGCCGTGAGCACCGAGCCGTCGAACGACGTGCCCGGGGCCCCGGTGACGTCCACGCCATCCAGGAGAACCCGTACGCTGGACGAAGCGATCCCCGCCTGGTCCCAGACGATGGCGCGAATGACCGGCAGCTCCCGCACGGCCGCGTTCGGCGACGGCTCAAGGGGCTCCAGATAGGGCCCCTCCGCATCGACGCACACGGAAGACCACTCCCAGGTCGCCGCGTTTCCCGCGACATCGCGCACGATCGCCCGGAGCACATGGTAGCCGGGCGCGAGCGGTGGGGTCGGCGTGAATTCCGCATGCCCGGCCTCGAGGCTGCTCGCTGCCGCCGTCGGCCGAGAACCCGATCGAGTCCAGCGCGATGCCCGAGAGCGCGTCCGCGAAATCGACGCCAAAGGAGGAGCCGGCCGGGATGAAGCGCGTGGCCGGGGCGGGGCTGGTCGGCATGAGTTCCGGCAGGGCCAGATCGATGCCGAAAACGTGGGTGAGCGAGGTTTCTGGCCCGGCGGGGTCGTGGGCCAGGACCGTGACGGTGTGCAGGCTGCCATCGTCGAGCGACGCGGGCGGGTAGAAGTAGAGGGTAGGATCTTCGACGGTCGGCTGGACGAACTCCACCATGGGTGCGCCGTCGAATGTAACCGCGTAGGTCAGGAGTTCAGCGCCCCCCCCCCCCTGCGGCCGGGTCAATCCGCACCTCGATAGGGGGGTAGGCATCGTTCGTCCACTCCGCCGGGGACTGCCAGGTCAACTGGGGTCCGGCCGGCTCTTGCGCGCAGGCACGCTGCGGGAAGGCCCCGATGGCGCAGAACCCAGCGAGCAGGGCTACGACGGTTAGGCACAGGGAACGGTCGGCAAATCGGGTCATCTCTCCCCTCCACGCGACAGAGCGCATGCTGGTGTAGGTGCGATCCCGGATATGAGGGGCAGACCTATACCACGTCCCCTAGACGCGATTCAAGAGAATTCTCAAGACGGTAGCGTGCGAGCTTGGACAGTGTGGCGGCTCCGCCTGTTCTCCCGACTCTGCAGCAGGGGTGCGTCGCGACGCGGCCATACGGTGAGTAGCGTATGGCTGGTCCGCCTCCCGGAGGGGAGCCCCAACCGCCGAAGCATGCCTACTGCCCGGCACGTCGCGCAGTTGCGGACCTCTACCTGCGGCTGGAGCTTGCCGGAGATTCCCCGGCAGCCGAAGGGGCGGAAACCCCGCACGATCCCGGTCGCGTAGCGGCGACCGCCGGGGGCATCGCGCGCGCGGCGGCGCGAACCGGCGGGACACGGGCACGGCGCACGCGCTCGGGCGGGGGCGGCCCAGAGCGTGCCCGACCTGGTTGGCCGGCGGCGCAGGCGAGGACGCCTGCGCCACAAAGGTCATCGGCGCACGCCCCGTCCTGCGCACGGGCGTTCACCCTAAGGTGCAGGCCTTCCGGTTCCCGAAGCCCACCCGGCCGGCGCGCGACCCGGCGCCGGCCCCGGCAGGCACGCTCACGACGGGATTCTTGACGGCGGCGCGCGCGCGGCGTATACACTCGGCGCGTTCGGCCCGGCGTCGCCCGGATCGCCGGTCCGGCCCGGGCCCTGATCTTTACCCACAAGTCTGGCTGCTGGAGACCGTACACCCAAGGTTTTCGTCGTAGGGGCGGGCCTTGTGCCCGCCCCGCATGCCGAGGAATGTGGCCCGTCAGGGCGACCACAAGGGTCGCCCCTACACCGGACTGCGCCTCTTGGCGCGGTGCGCCGGCGTCGCCACGGTGAGGAGGGCCGGTGTCCAGCAAGAAGTTGTGGGCAACGATCAGGCCCAGGCCGCCCCCTCCCCCCCCGGAGTGCGCCGACCCCGGGCGTCCGCGGGCGGGCCGCGGCCTGCCTAAGGTATCCGCCGGACCTCGCGCCCGGCGCATGGAGGACTGTTCGTGGCCGCCGATGCACCCCACGCCGAGAACCCGCCCCCCGCGCCCACCCCCGCCCCGGCCCCGGCCCCCTCCCCAGACCCGCGCGCGGGCGCCGGCGCGGCCCCGGTCGCCGCAGCCGAGTCCCGCTCCCCGCAAATGCTGGTCTTCGTCGCCAGCGCCGTCGGCTTGTTCCTCGAGCTCGCCCTCATCCGCTGGGTCTCGTGCGAAATCCGCATCTTCGCCTACTTCAAGAACATGGTCCTCGTCGCCTGCTTCCTCGGGTTCGGCATCGGGTGCTTCCGCCATCGCCGGCCGGCCCGCTTCGGCTGGGCGATCGGCCTCCTCCTCCTCCTCTGCCTCGTCGTCCAGGCGCCCGGGAAACTCCTCGGCGACTACGGCCCGCGCAGCGTCAGCGGCGTGCTCGCCGGCATGCCCGGCCTGATGATCTTCTACGGCGTGGACACCGTCGTCTCGTGGAGCCAGACCCTTCAGCTTGCCTTCGCCCTCGCCTGGACGGTCGCCCTCTTCTGCGCCTGCGCCTTCCTGCTCGTGCCCTTCGGCCAGTGCGTCGGCGCCGCCATGGAGCGCATCCCCGGTCGGCTGCAGGCCTACTCGGTCAACGTCGCCGGCTCCCTCGCCGGTATCGTCGCGTACACCCTCGCCACCTCCGCCGCGCTGCCGCCGATCTGCTGGTTCGCGCCCGCCGCCGCCGCCTGCGCCCTGCTCGCGCCGACCTCCGCCCGCGCCATTCTCGCCGCCACCCTCGGCATCCTGGCGATCCTCCTGCCCGCCAATACCGAAGCCAACTACGAGATCTGGTCGCCCTACCAGAAACTCGCCGTCACCGACGGGTGGGTCATCGGCGTCAACAACATCGGCTACCAGGTCATGGGCGTCCAACGCCGGACGCCCGCCGGCGAAGCCGTGCCCCGCGATCGCTTCACGCTCCCCTACGCGGTCCGCCGCCCCCCCGGCCACGTGCTCATCGTCGGCGCCGGTTCCGGAAACGACGTCTCGGCGGCCCTGTGCGCCGGCGCGACCTCGGTCGTCGCCTGCGACATCGACCCGGTCATCGTCAAGATCGGCCGCGCCGTCCACCCCGACCAGCCCTACTCCGATCCGCGCGTCGAGGTCGTCGTGGACGACGCCCGCCACTACCTCAAGACCGCCACCCGCTCCTTCGACGTCATCGTGTTCAGCCATCTCGACTCCCACACCGTCCTCTCCTCCTACACCAACGTGCGCCTCGATGATTACCTCTACACGGTGGAGAGCCTGCGCGATGCCCGCCGCCGCCTCGCTCCCGAAGGCTTCATCTACCTCTCCTTCTTCGCGGAACAGCCCTACGTGGCGGAGCGCCTGGGCAAGAACCTCGCCCTCGCGTTCGGCCACGAACCGATCGCCCTCTTCAGCGACAGCCCCGCGCGCAATCTCACCGTGACCTCCGCGCACTTCGTCATCGGCGAGCCCGACCTCATGCCGCGCCTGACCGCCGCGACCGCGGACTGGAACGAATTCCGCCACGTCGATCTGCGCGCGACCCGGGTGCTGCCCTCGACCGACGCCTGGCCCTTCCTGCCGCTGGAGAAACCCCAGGTCCCCGTGCTGGTGTGGCTCCTGTCCGGGATCGTCCTGGGCATGAGCGCGGTCTTCGGCGTGCGCGCGCGCCCGGCGGGCGAACGCTTCGACGGGCGGCTCTTCTGGATGGGCGCGGCCTTCATGCTGGTCGAAGTCCACAACGTTTCCCGGCTGGCGCTGCAGTTCGGGACGACGTGGCAGGTGAATGCCTGGGTGATCGGGGCGATCCTGGGCGCGATCCTGCTGGCGAACGTCGCCTGCGCCGGGCTGCGGGCGCGCGGGTGGGGCAATGCCCGCTGGATCCGGGTGGGGCTCTTCGCGAGCCTGGCGGCGGTCTACTTCGCGCCGCTCGACCGCTTCCTCGAACTCCCGGGCGGGCTCGGCGGCGGACTGGCGACGCTCCTGCTCACGACGCCGATTTTTTTTGCGGGGCTGGTGTTTGCGGACGCGTTCGCGTCGTCGCCGGCGCCGGGGTTCGCGCTGGGCTGGAACGTGCTGGGGGCGCTTTTTGGGGGGATGACGGAGAGCGTTTCCTACGTGCTCGGGATCCCGGGGCTGGTGCCGGTAGCCGCGGGGTTCTACGGCCTTGCTCTGATCTGGCCGCGGCGCGGGGCGGCGGGGGCGGGGGCGTAGGCGGCGTCCGCCTCGTCCGGGCGGGTAGGCGGTCCGGGATCCTGGCTGGGGCGGCGATTCGCGTTGGCGTGCTACCGGCCCCCGGTCCCCTCCGGCGGGCCGCCCTTCCCCTCCCCGGCGCGCCGCTCCGCCTCGGCGAGCGCGCGTTCGGTCGCGCCGCGCGCGGCCCAGTCGGGACGCGCATGGCGCAGCGCCGCCGCGAAGTCGCCCGCCGCCTCCGCCCACTCTCCGCGCCGCGCGCGCACGTCCCCCCGCAGGCGCCAGGCCTCCGCCAGCCCCGCATCGATCCGCAGGGCTTCCCCGAGGTCCAGGAGCGCCTCCGCGTCGTCGCCGTCGGCCAGCCGCGCCTCGGCGCGCGCCAGGAAGCTCGTCCCCAGGACCGGCGACGCCAGCTTGAGCCCCTCGGTCAGGTCGGTGATCGCGCCCGCGACGTCCCCCCTCCGGTAGCGCGCCATGCCGCGCGCGAACCACAGTTGCGCGTAGTTCGGCAGTTGCTTAAGTGCTTCACTGTAGTCCCGAACCGCCTCGGCATAGCGCCGGCGCCGGACCAGGACGAGGGCGCGGTTGGCGAGCGCATGCGCGTAGCCGGGCCGCCGGCGCAGCGCTTCCTCGTACTCCGCCAGGGCGCGGTCCGCGTCTCCGGCGGTATCGTGCGTGATGCCGAGGAGGTAGTGCGCCTCGGCATGATCCGGATCGATCGCCACGGCGCGTTCCAGGGCGGCGGCGGCGCCCGGCAGATCGCCGCGTGCGAGCAGGGCGTCGCCGCGCACCACGTGGGCGGCCGCGAGTCGCGGGTCGGCGGCCAGGGCGCGATCGAGGTGCGTGAAACAGGCACGGGCGTCGCCGCGCCGGTAGTCGTCGATCGCCCGGCGGCACAGCTCATCCGCGGTTGCCTTCTCCGGGAGCGGGGGCGGCTCGGGACTGCGCGTGGCGCCCACGATCTCCACCGGACGCCGCAGGCGCAGGCTCAGGAGGTCGTAGGAAATCCCGTAGAAGCGCAGGACGAAGCGCGGATTCAGGAGCAGGGCGGCTTCGAAATCCTGGGCCATGGGGACGAGGTCGCGGCGCTGGGCATGCGTGAAACTGCGCGCCTGATAGGCGGCGGCGAAGCGCGGATTGGCGGCGATCGCGACCGCGAAGTCGGCCAGCGACCTGGCATTGTCCCCGCGCAGAACGTGGGCGATGCCGCGCGAGAAGCGGGCCAGGGCGTAGCGCGGGCGGATCGCGACCGCCCGGTCGAATGCGGCGATCGCCCGATCCAGCCGGCGCCGTTGCGGGTCGGTGCCGCCGCAGTCCATCTCGATCACGCCGAGGAGCCAGTGCAGGTCCTCGGTTCCCTCCTGCGCCTCGGCGCCGCGCGCGGCGTCGGGGCCGGCGGAGCCGCCGTCGCCGCCGGCCGGCGCGGGCGGCGATGGGGCGGACGGGGCGGACGAGCGTTCCGCCAGGGCTTGCTCGCAGCGGGCGCGCGCCCCTTCCCAGTCGTCGCGCAGGTAGGCGGAGAGGGCGGCGGCGAGGTGGCGTTGCCGCCGGTCGTCGAATCCGCTCCGGCTGTCGAGCGCGGCGTCCAGCTCGGTCTCCGCATCCTGCGCGAGGTGTCGGGCGGCGGTCAGGCTGAGCTGCACGCGCGCCAGGTAGGCCCGCTCGCACAGCAAGCGCCCGAGCCGATAGCGCGCCGGCCCGAAGGCGGGGTCGATCGCCAGCGCCTTGCGCCAGCTCGGCTCCGCCCGCTCCGGCCGGCCGAGCAGTTCCCAGCCGACGCCTTGCAGATAATGCGCCGGCGCCAGGCCCGGGTCCTTCTCCAGCGCCAGGTCGATCAGACCCTGCGCCGCCTCGATCCGGCGCGCCGTCTCCGCGGCGGAAGGCTCGCGCGGGTAGAGGAAAAGCAGCGCCGCGTCGAACCCCGGCCGCGCCTGCTCGAGCAGCTTCACGGCCTCTGCCCGCTCCCGTTCGCGCGCGTGCTCGGCCGCGCCCCGCCGGGCTGCGACTTCGGCGGCGCCGAGTTGGACATCCAGGTTTCCGGGCTGCATCAGGAGCGCCGCGGCGAAGGCCGCCTGCGCCTCGTCCAGCCGGCCCGCGACCGCGAGCCGGCGTGCGCTGTGGATGCGCGCGCCGATTTCCGCTGCGCGGGCGAGCGTGGCGCGGTAGTGGGAGACCAGCCAGCCGAGCGCGAGCAGGAGCGCCGCGGCCGTGGGCAGGAGCACGCGCCGGGCGCGCACCGCGCGCCGCCACACCAGCCGCACCCGCGATGCCCGTGCCGCCAGGATCGGCTCTCCGTCCAACACCCTGCGCAGGTCCTCCGCCAGCTCCGCCCCGGTCGGATAGCGGCGCGCAGCGTCTTTCTCCAGGCAGCGCAGGCAGACCGTTTCCAGGTCCCGCGAAATCGCCCCGCCGCCGCCTCCTCCGCCTTCCCCGGCGGCCGCCGCGCGCGACGGCGGCGTCGGCTCCGTGTCCACGATCGCCGTCAGGATGCCCTGCAGGTCGTGGGCGTCGAAGGGCAACCGGCGCGTCAGCACCTGATACAGGATCACCCCGAGGCTCCAGACGTCGCTCGGCGGCCCGACCACGCCGCGCCGTCCGCGCACCTGCTCCGGGCTCATGTAGTTCGGGGTGCCCACGATCGCCCCGGAGGCGGTCAACCTCGCGGTGTCCCGGCCGAACTCCTTGGCCAGCCCGAAGTCCGTCACGTAGGTCTTGCCGGCGGCGTCGAGCAGGAGGTTCTCCGGTTTGAGGTCGCGATGCACCACGCCCTCGCGGTGGGCATAGCCGACCGCCTGCGCCGACCGGAAGAGCGCTTCGAGCACGTCGCGGCGCGCCAGCCCCCCCGCGGCCAGCGCCTGCGCGAGCGAGCGGCCCTCGATCAGCTCCATGGTGAAGAAGTGCCGGCCCGCGAGGGCGCCGACTTCGTGGACCGCGACGATGTGCGGGTGGCGGAGGCGCGCGGCGGAGCGGGCCTCGCGCAGGAAGCGCTCGATCGCGTCCGGGGTGACGCCGTCCCCTTCCCCGAGCAGCCGCTTCAGGGCGACCGTGCGTTCGAGGCGGGTGTCGAAGGCCCGGTACACCACGCCCATGCCGCCGCGTCCGAGTTCGGAGAGCAGGCGGTAGGGCCCGAATTCCTCGGCGGCGGCGGGCGGCGCCGGCGGTTGCGGGCGTGCCTCGGCGCCCGGTGCGAGGAGCTCGGTGCGGGCCGCGGCCGCGGCGGGAGAACGGGGCATCTCCGTAGGCGTACGGCCGCTGGGCTCGGCGACGGTCGGCGCCCCGGGCGCGGCGGGCAGCGGCTGGGGCAGGGGTGCGGCGGCAGCGGGCGAGGCGTCGCGCGCCGCGGGGGGTTGGGTCGGTCGCTGATCCTCGGGCGGAGTCATCGCTTCCCCATTGAGCGGCGGGGGCGCGGCGCGTCACCCCTCGATCACCACCAGGATATCGCCCTTCTCGACGGCGGCGTTCTCGCGGGCGAGGACCTCGGCGACCACGCCGGCACGCGGCGCCGCGATCTCGTTCTCCAGCTTCATCGCGGCGAGGACGAGGACGCACTGGTCCTTCTCGACGCGGTCGCCGGGCTTGACCTTGAGGGCGACGACGAGGCCGGGAATGGGGGCCTTGATCTGGACCCGGCCTTCGGCCGCGACGTCGGCGGGGGCGACGGCGAGCAGTCCCTCGAAGCGCGGGTCCGCGACCTTGACCTCGTAGGTCTGCCCGTCGAGCACGATCTGCCACACGCCGTTGACGTAGCGCGCGCCGCAGCGCAGGCGGCCGTCGTCCAGGGAGGCGCTGCGCAGGGCGCGGCGGCCCGCGTCGAGGCGCAGGGTGTGGGTCTTGCCCTGGACGGTGAGCAGGAGGGCGCCCGCGGCCTCCGCGATCTCGACGACGCTACGGTTTTCACCGCAGGAGACGGCGTACTTGAGCGGGATCATGCGTTCCTCCAGCCCGCGCCGCCCCAGCGCCACGCCGAGCGGCCCTCGGGCGGGCCGACGCGCTGGGGCGTACAGCGGCGGATGCGCTCGTACTCCAGGGCGGCGGCGAGCAGCATCGCGACCTCCGGCCGGTCGCCGCGCGTGGCGGCGATGCTCGTCTCCAGGGCCAGGAACCCGGTGTGGATTTCGCCGGCGGCGAAGCGCGGATTGGCCAGCAGGGCGAGGTGGAAGGGAATCGTGGTTTGGAGTCCGACGACGCGGAACTCGCGCAGCGCGCGCTGCATGCGGGCGATGGCTTCGGCGCGGTCGGCGCCCCAGGCGATCAGCTTGGCGAGGAGGGGATCGTAGAAAAGGGTGACTTCGCTGCCGGCGGCGATGCCGGTGTCCACGCGAATGCCGGGACCGGCGGGCAGCTCCAGCCCCTCGATGCGGCCGGCCGAGGGCATGAAATCGTCGTTCGGGTCTTCGCTGTAGATACGGCACTCCATGGCCCAGCCGCGAAACGCGACGTCTTCCTGGCGGATGGGGAGGGGCCGGCCGGCGGCGACGGCGAGCTGGGCCTTGACGAGATCGATGCCGGTGACCATCTCGGTGACCGGGTGCTCGACCTGGAGACGGGTGTTCATCTCGAGGAAGTAGAAGTCGCGGTTGCGATCGACGAGGAACTCGCAGGTGCCGGCGGTGGCGTAGCCGACGGTGCGGGCGAGGGCGACGGCGGCCTTGCCCATTTCGGCGCGCAGGGCCTCGTCGAGGAAGGGAGAGGGGGCCTCCTCGACCAGTTTCTGGTGGCGGCGCTGGACCGAGCACTCGCGTTCGCCCAGGTGGATTGCGTTGCCGACCTCGTCGGCGAGGAGCTGGATCTCGACGTGGCGGGCGCCGGCGAGGTAGCGTTCGGCGAAGATGGCGGGGTCGCCGAAGTAGGACTGGGCCTCGGAGCGGGCCTCGCGGACGGCCTTGGGGAGCTCGGCGGCCGCGCGGACGACGCGCATGCCCTTGCCGCCGCCGCCGGCCGCGGCCTTGATCAGCATGGGGAAGCCGATTTCGCGTTCGAGCGCGTGGGCATCGGGCGTTTCCCCGATATCATCGTAGACGCCGGGGACGACCGGGACGGCGGCGCGGCGGGCGACCTTGCGGGCCTCGATCTTGTTGCCGATTTTCTGGATCGCCTCGGGCGAGGGCCCGACGAACTTGACGCCGGCCTTGGCGCAGGCGCGGGCGAGGGCGGGGTTTTCGGAGAGGAAGCCGTAGCCGGGGTGGAGGGCGTCGCAGCCGGCGCGGCGGGCGACCTCGAGGAGCGTGGCGATCTTGAGGTAGCTTTCCTTGGCGGGGGCGGGGCCGATGCGGTGGGCTTCGTCGGCCATGGCGACGTGGGGCGACCACTCGTCGGCGTCGCTGTAGACGGCGACGGAGCGGATGCCGAGCTCCGCGCAGGCGCGGAGGATGCGGACGGCAATCTCGCCGCGGTTGGCGATCAGGAGCTTGCGGATGGTGCGGGGCATGGGGCACCGCCGGGGGGAGGGGGGAGATGAATGTCGAGTGTCGAATGTCGATTGTCGATTGTCGATTAGGTGAATAGCTCTATTGGGGAGGGCGGAGCAATCACGCCTCTTGGCGCCAAGAATGCACCAGCATGTGCCGAGACCCTGGGGGACGCCACGTGGGTCACCTTTCGCAAAAGCAAGTGAATCGGCAATCGACATTCGACATTCGTCAATCCATCCCGAACCTCGCCCGCTCCGGCCTGCCGCTGGCTGCTCCGAGTGACCTGTCAGCCCCCGCCCCTACAGCGGGATGTTCCCGTGCTTCTTGGGCGGGTTCTTGTCCCGCTTGGTGCGCAGGAGGTCGAGGGCGCGGATCAGGCGCAGGCGCGTTTCCGCGGGTTCGATGACGGCGTCGATGAAGCCCTTTTCGGCGGCGATGTAGGGGTTGGCGAACTTGCGCCGGTACTCTTCGATCAGGCGGGCGCGGGTAGCTACCGGGTCCTTGGCCTGCTCGATCTCTTTTTTGAAGATGATGTTGACCGCGCCCTCCGGGCCCATGACCGCGATTTCGGCGGTGGGCCAGGCGAAGTTCACGTCGGCGCGGATGTGCTTCGAGTTCATGACGTCATAGGCGCCGCCGTAGGCCTTGCGGGTAATCACCGTAACCTTCGGGACGGTGGCCTCGGCGAAGGCGTAGAGCAGCTTGGCGCCGCTGACGATGATGCCGCCGTGCTCCTGGGCGACGCCGGGGAGGAAGCCCGGGACGTCCTCGAAGACGACGAGGGGAATGTTGAAGGCGTCGCAGAAGCGGACGAAGCGGGCGCCCTTGATCGAGGAGTGGATGTCGAGGCAGCCGGCGAGGACGGCGGGCTGCTGGGCGACGATGCCGATCGGGCGGCCGTTCAGGCGCGCGAAGCCGACGATGATGTTCTTGGCGAAGTCGGCGTGCACCTCGAGGAACTGGCGGTCGTCCACGACGGTGTGGAGGACTTCCTTCATGTCGTAGGGCTTCTGCGGGTTGTCGGGGATGTGGGTGTTGAGCCGGACGTCGCGGCGGGCCGGATCGTCCGCGGTCGGGACGCAGGGCGCTTCCTCGGCGTTGTTCTGGGGGAGAAACCCGATGAGGCGGCGGACGTGCTGGAGGCACTCGGCCTCGTTGCGCGAGCGGAAATGCGCGACGCCCGAGGTCTCGTTGTGGACGAGCGCGCCGCCGAGCTTCTCGGAGGTGACCTCCTCATGGGTCACGGCCTTGATGACGTTCGGGCCGGTGACGAACATGTAGGAGGTGCGTTCGACCATGAAGATGAAGTCGGTGATGGCGGGAGAGTAGACGGCGCCGCCGGCGCAGGGGCCGAGGATGCAGGAGATCTGGGGGACGACGCCGGAGGCGAGGGTATTGCGCAGGAAGATGTCGGCATAGCCGCCGAGGGACTCGACGCCTTCCTGGATGCGCGCGCCGCCCGAGTCGTTCAGGCCGACGACCGGGATGCCGAGCTTCATCGCGCCGTCCATGATCTTGCAGATCTTGGCGGCGTGCATCTTGCCGAGGGACCCGCCGAATACGGTAAAATCCTGAGAGAAGACGGCGACCGGGCGGCCGTCGATGCGGCCGTAGCCGGTGACGACGCCGTCGCCCTTGAACTTCTTCTTGCCGACGCCGAAGTGCGTGCAGTCGTGCTGGACGAAGAGGTCGACTTCGTCGAAGGAACCCTCGTCGAGCAGGAGGTGGAGGCGTTCGCGGGCGGTGAGCTTGCCCGCCTGGTGCTGTTTTTCGATGCGCTCGGGGCCGCCGCCGAGGAGAGACTTCTTGCGGATCGCGTCGAGGGCGCGGAGGCGGCGCGTGTTGGAGCTGCCGCCGGGTGGTTGGGTGCGATCTGTCATTCGTGTGCCAGCCCAGGGGGGAAGGGGATTGTCGATTGTCGATTGTCGAATGTCGATTACTTCTGGCGAGTACGCATCCTAACGCGGCGTGCCGTCTTTCGCGAAGCAGCGGCGATTGCAGTAATCTCGCCGGCTTCCTGAATCAATCC
Organism: Planctomycetota bacterium; assembly: GCA_016220045.1. GTDB lineage: Bacteria > Planctomycetota > MHYJ01 > WSZJ01 > JACPWG01 > JACRIP01. Next base: position 583 of record JACRIP010000352.1, on the reverse strand, counting down.
CGCGAGGCGACTTGCTCTCATGATCCCCGCATCGACGAGCAACTCCAGCCAGTACTGAGTCTCATCAGCCTCCTCTTCAACGTACCCCATCTTCTTGATGAAGTCACGTGGGGACTGGGCACGACACGCTGAACGGTAGTTCGCGCCGATCGCGGTCCCCGATCTCAAAACCTGCCGCCCGATAACTTCGGCACTTCGTTTGAACGGCAGTGCATCGACCAGCTTGATGATCCGCAGCGCGAATTCCTTCGTACGAGCTTTCATCTCGGCTGGCGTCATGACTCATCCTCCCTTCATGGACCTCAGCACACCGTCGTAACACGGGTTTGGCCCGTGACCACACCAATCACCAATCACCAATCACCAATCGACAATCGACAATCGACAATCGACAATCGACAATCGACATTCGACATTCGACATTCGACATTCGTCGCCGCCCCCGCTCGCTTCGCTCGCTGCGCTACATCACCATCCCGCCATCCACGACGATCACTTGCCCGGTGACGTAGTCCGACATCCCGCTGGCCAGGAAGAGCACCGCGTTCGCCACGTCGCGCGGCGTGCCGAGCCGCCCGAGGGG
>JACRIP010000363.1 GCA_016220045.1 Planctomycetota bacterium | reverse complement strand
TCCCAACCGCCTCCGGCCGGCCCACCCCGGGGCGCACACCGGGGTCCCCCCCGACCAGCACCCGTGGTTGGGCTTTGGGGCGGCCCCGTGGGTCCGCCCCGCTCGGTCGCGGATGCCGCCCTGCCGGCATCTTTTACGACAGCCTCTTCAGCCGGAATCGCCGGTCCCTCACGCCTCGCCCTTGGCCGGCGTAGCGCCCGCCGATGCGGCCGATTCGCGCGCGTACTGCTCCAGCTCCTCGATCACCTCGGACCACGAGGCCAGGCGCAGAAACGGATACTGGTGCATCATGTTCATCACGATCGCCGCGAGCGCGGTGGGCACCGCCGGGTTCAGCTTCTGCGGCGACGGCGTCTCCTCGGTCTCGATCCGCTGCAGGAGCGTGTACTTGTCCGGCGCGCTGAAGGGCACGCGCCCGGTCAGCATGTAGAAGAGGCTCACGCCCAGGCCGTAGATGTCGTTCTTGGCGTCGCACTCCCAGCCGGCGAGATGCTCCGGGCTCTGGAACTCAAGCGTTTGCAGTACCCCGGCCGCCTGCGTCTGCTCGTCGCTCTCCTCGAGCACCTGCGCGAGCCCGAAATCGGTGAGCTTCGCGATGCCGTTCCTGCCGACCAGCAGGTTGCGCGGCTTGACGTCCCGATGGATGATGCCGAGCCCCTTGGCGTAGGCCAGGCCCCGCGCGATCTGGCCGGCGAGGCGCGCCGCGATGCGCGGCGGGATCGTCCGGTTGGCCCAGATCAGCGAGTGCAGCCCGACCCCGTCCACGAACTCCATCACCATGTAGTAGTGCGCCAGCTCCTGGTCTACATCGACCACCTGACGGATGTTCGGGTGGTCGAGCTGCGCGGTGACCCGGGCCTCCTTGAGAAAGCGCCGCACGAAGACCGTGCTGACGGCGAGGCGGTCGGAGAGCACTTTTACCGTGAACGGCTTGTCGGTGATCAGGTGACGCGCGTAGTAGGCAACGCCCCAGCCGCCGATCCCCAGGCGCTTGTGCAGGTGGTACTTCCCGAGCCGCTTGCCGACGAGCGTGTCGGCGGCGACCATGGTCTCGGCCTCGGGGATCTCGAAGCGCAGGGCCGCGAGTTCGGCCGGTGCGATGGCGAACGGGTCGCTGGGCATGAGGGGTTCTCAGCGGCCTATTCGGCCGCGCCTGGGGGGCGGACGCGGCGTTTCGGCAGCGGCGGACGCAGGCTGAAGGCCATGGGCAGAAGGCGCGGCAGGCCCACGAGCTTCGAGCGCCCGTGCCCGTCGCCGAGCACCAGCTTGAGCTGGGGGCCGAATTCGGCGAGCACCTGACGGCAGGCGCCGCACGGGCTGATCTTGCGCGTCCCGCCCGCCGCCACCGCGATCATGTCGAACTCGCGCTCGCCGGCGGCCACGGCGCTCGCCACCGCCACGCGCTCGGCGCAGATGCCCAGATTGTAGCAGGCGTTCTCCACGTTGCAGCCGGTGAATACCTTACCGGAGCGCGTGAGCAGGGCGGCCCCGACCGCGAAGCGCGAGTACGGGGCGTAGGCGTGCGCCCGGGCGGCCATGGCCCGGGCCAGGAGCTCCTTGTGCGTCATACGGTCTTCCCCTTCTTGGTACCGGCGGCGACGCGCGCGAACCCGTCCGCGATGCGGCGCGCGAGCGCGCGCCGGACGGCGGCGGGCGCGAAAGCCGCCTCCGCGCCGTTCAGCGCCACGGTGCGCAATTCCGCCAGCGACAGGTCGAAGGTCCGCGCGGCGCGGCGCCATTCGTCGATCAACGTGATGCCGCTGACTCCGGGATCGTCGGCATTGAGCGTGACGCAGAAGCCCGCGCGCAGGAAGCGCCCGAACGGGTGGTCTGCGGCGCGCCGGACGACGCGGGTCTGCAGGTTCGAGGTCATGCACATTTCCAGGGGCACACGGCGGTCGCGTACGCGCGCCGCCAGATCCGGGTCTTCCTCCAGGTGAACGCCGTGCCCGATCCGCCGCGCATGCTGGAGGTCGAGCGCGTCGCGCACGCCGGCCGGGGGCGCGGATTCGCCCGCGTGCAGCGTCGCGGGGACGCCGAGGCGGCGCGCGAGGTCGAAGGCGCGCTGGTGCGGGGCCGCGGAATGGCGGCGTTCGTCGCCGGCGAGGTCGATCCCGACCACGCCGCGGTCGCGCGCGGCGGCGGCGAGCCGAACGGTCGCGGTCGAACTCGCGGGCGGCGCGCCGCGGTAGCAGCAGAGGATCAGGCCCCAGGCGACGCCGAAGTCGCGGCCGCCGGCCTCCAGCCCACGCAGGACCGCGCGCACGGTCTCGGCCGGGCGGAAGCGCGCATGCGCTAGCAGCACCGGGGCGTAGCGCGCCTCGAAGTAGATCACGCCGGCGCGCGACTGGTCTTCGCACAGCTCGTAGGCGACGCGTTCGAGCGCGGCCGCGTCGGCGAGCACGGGGTAGAAATAGCGGAAGGTCGCGAGGAATTCCGCCACCGAGCGGCAGCGCGGCCCGACCTGCACGTAATGCCGTAGTCGCTGCGGGTCGTAGGTCGGCAGCGGGACGCGGCGCTCGCGCGCCAGTTCGGCGATGGTGGCGACGCGCAGCGCGCCGTCGAGATGCAGGTGCAGATCGATCTTCGGCAGCGCCGGCAGGAGCGCGTCGAGGCTCGCCGCGCGGGCGGAGCGGGAGCGTGCCGGCGCGGCGGTGGGGGCGGGGGCGGGGCCCGGGGCGGTGCGGCCGGCCATGGCGGATCATGCCTCGATCGAGCCGATGATGCGCGCGAGCAGGCGGGAGAAGGCATCGGCGACGCGGCGGCCGGTTTCGATGACTTCGTCGTGGGAGAGCGGGTGGCCGGCGATGCCGCAGGCCATGTTGGTGATACAGGAGATGCCGAGCACGCGCAGGCCCATGTGGCGCGCGACGATGGTTTCCTGGACGGTGGACATGCCGATGGCGTCGGCGCCGAGCAGGCGCATCATGCGGACTTCGGCGGGCGTCTCGTAGCTGGGCCCGGGGGTGGCGAGGTACACGCCGCGCTTGAGCGGCACGCCTTCGTCGAGCGCGGCGCGTTCGGCGAGGTCGGCGAGCTCCGGGTCGTAGGCAGCCGACAGATCGGGGAAGCGCGGGCCGAGTTCGTCGGCGTTGGGGCCGCGCAGGGGGTTCTGACCGAGCAGGTTGATGTGGTCGGCGATGAGCATGAGGTCGCCCGGGCGCATTTCCTTGGTCGCGGAGCCGGCGGAGTTGGTGACGAGAAGGACGCGGACGCCGAGGCGGGCGAGGACGCGGATCGGGTAGGTAGTTTCCCGGATATCGTAGCCTTCGTAGTAGTGGGCGCGGCCCTGGAGGGCGACGATGGGGCGGCCGGCGAGGGCGCCGAAGACGAGCTTGCCGGCGTGGCCCTGGACGGTGGAGACGGGCCAGTGGGGCAAGTCGGCGTAGGGGATGGCGACGGCGCCGGTGAGGCGCTCGACGAGTCCGCCGAGTCCGGAGCCGAGGACGATGGCGATGCGCGGCGCGGCGGGGGCGGCGCGGCGCTGCACGGCGGCGACGGTTTCATCGAGGTGGCGGAGGAGGTCGTCGGGCACGCGCGGCTCTCCGAG
>JACRIP010000362.1 GCA_016220045.1 Planctomycetota bacterium | reverse complement strand
CGAAGTAGTCCCGGTGCGGATGCTCGCCGCGCTCCAGCACGTCCGTGGCCTGGCAGAGGAAGGTCGCTTCGTCCAGGTACCACAGCTCGCTCGGCACGAACCACAGCATCGGAACCAGGAGCAGGAGCAGAAAGGCGCCGGCGGAGAGCGTGGAGGCGGCGGGCGACGAGGCCCGGCAGGCGGTCTCCGACATGACATCTCCGCCAACGGGACCCGGGCACCGGCGCCGCGCCGCGGCCTCCGGCATTTCCTCGAGAGAGAAAATCCCGCGGCAGCTCGCGCGGCGCCGGGGGTGAAGCGGCGAGTCGCGTGGTCGTGCTAATACACCGTCCGCGCGTTGAGGAACACCCGCCGCCCCGGTTCCACCTTCACCCCCCGCCACATGTGGTCGGTCCCGGTCGGCCCGCCGCTCGGCCCGAGCTGGCGCAACATCAGGTCGTAGGTCCCCGCTGCCAACGGAATCCGCGCCACCTGCAGGTCCCGGGGCAGCGTCGTCCACGCCCGCAGGTCCGCCTTCTCCGTCGACGCGAAGAACGCCCCCAGCGCCACCCCCGCCAGCTTGTTCTTGTCGTACACCACCTTGGTCAGCGCCGCCTTCGCCGCCAGGATCACCGCCCGCTTCGCGATCAGCGGCCCCTCCTGCTCCTTGAACGACCGCGTCATCGTCTCTTCCACGTCGTTCAGCGGCCAGGTCCGGTCCGCAAACTCCGCGTTCACGAACAGGTTCCCGAAGGCCGTCGGCGTCGGCCGCGCCGCCACCGTCGGCACGATCGGAAAGTTCGGGTTCGGGACCTTCACCGGCACCAGCCCCGCCTGGAAGATCACCACCACCTCCCCGTTCGTCTTCCAGTCCACTTCCTGGATGTCGCGCCCGAACTGGCTACGGTATTGCTCGTACTCCTGCTTCATCCCCAGCCGCTTGGCCAGGCGCGCCACGTCCACCTGGGCATAGGTGAAGTACGGCGCGATGCGCAGCGTGTCGCGGTAGAACTGCCAGGCCTCGTTGAGGTCGGCGAGGTTGCCGGTGTCTACGGCGAACGCCTCATGGATGATGCCGGACAGGTAGAGGGCGAAGGCGTTCTGGCGGTAATCGACGCCGCGCTTGTCGGCGATCCACTTGAGCTGGTCGTTGACGCGCTTGCACTCGACGAGCGCGTCCTGGAGGTTGCCGAGGCAGGCGTAGTTGATGGCGAGGTAGGCGTGGACGAGGACGCGTTCGTGGTCTTCGGCGAGATAGTCCGCCGCGTTCTCGTTGGTGACGATGGTCGCGATCTGCTCGCTGACGCGCGTCAGCGGAAGCTGATCGACGATTTCCGCGGCCGCGAGCAGGTAGCGGTTGGAGTCCTCGTACAACATCGCGGTGTGCAGGATGAGACCGCGCTCCATCAGGTAAAGTACGCGGTCGTGGCCCTGCTCCTGCGGCTGCGGGTCGAGGGTCTGAACGGCGCCCTGAAAGTCGCCGCGGAAGAAGTGCTGCTTGGCCGCCTCGTCCTGGCGCGCGAGCGACGGCTGGCACCCGGCCAGGGCGGCGGCCGCCGCCGCGACCAGGAGGCCGGCCGCCCGCCGCAGGCTGGGGTGATTCTGCATGGGCTCCGCTCCTTACCAACCGGTGCCGGGCCGCTCGGTGACCTTCTTGATCTCCTTGTCGTCCGTCCAGATGATCTCGTTGGTCGAGAGGTCGGTGAGCTGCATGGTGAACTTCATGAAGTTCACCTGCACCCCCGGGCCGCGGTCGGTGATCGAGGCGATGTCGCCGCGCAGATGGAAGTCCTGGCTGATCTGTTTGCCCGGCCCCTTCTTCTGGTTCGGGTCCACGTAGCCGCTCGACTGGTACTCGTACTCGGCCGCAAGCTCGGGGCGGGCGGTTTCGTCGATCGCGCGCACGCAGCCGGTCTTGATCAGGGCGGTGCGGATCTTGTCGGTGAGCGACTTCACGTCGACGTGCTGGTCGCTGCGATTGGTCACCATTCCCACCATGATGATCGGCTTGGTCGCGGCGTCGCGAATCACCGGATGCTGGACCATCGAATTGACCATGGCTTCGGCGATGGTGCGCAGGTCGGTGTCGTTGTAGCGCTCGCTGACGAGCGACGGCCGGCTCGGCTCCTCGTAGCGGGTATGCGAGGCGCCGCTGGAGCAGCCGCAGGCGGCGAGCAGGCAGGTCGTGGCCAGGACGCGGTTCAGGGTGGTGGACATCGGGGCGTATCCTCCAGGAGACGAATGGGTGATTGGATACCGATCGCTACGCTTCTTGACAGAGCACCCAGAATTGCGGATTTCGAATTTCGGATTGCGGATTGACGCAAGCCGGCCATGCCGTGGGCCAATCCGCAATTCGAAATCCGAAATCCGCAATCGACCCGTGCTGGAGCTGTCGGGTCTCGGGCGCGAGCCTGACGTGGATGCTGGGGCAGTGGCTAGCGGATCGCCGTATCGCGCCGGACGCGGATCAGGAAGGACTTCCCGCCGGACTTCGGCGCGTTGGCGGTGATCGCCTTGATGTCGAGCCCTTCGAGGATCAGCGGCTTCCAGCCGCCGAGCGAATCGCTCATCTCCCAGCCGTTGACGTCGTACCACACGAGGTTGTATTCGCAGTAGACGGTATCGCGGCTGAAGTTCTTGACCTGAGCCTGGACGATGAGCAGATCGCCGTCGAACTTGTGCCGCACGTCCAGCACCTGGACGCGCTCGTTGAGCCAGGCGTCGCCGATCTCGACGTAGCGCACCGGCGCTTCGACGTCGATCCGGACGTTGGTGCCGGACGTGCCGCGGCAGCCCGCGGTCGCCAGGGTCGCGGCCAGAACCAGAACCAGGCACAGACTCCGCTTCATGCTCCACTCCTTGGAATGGGAAGATCCCCCTGGGCCGCCGTGGCGCGGCGAAGGCGGATGATTGTCCATCCGCTCCCCCGCGGACGCAAGCTATTTTCCGGCCTGGTTCAAACCGGCCGCAAAACGGGGACACGATCCTGGATTCCCGCAACCTCCCCCGAGGGTCGAACGCCGTTTCCGGAATTCAGGTCATGTCCCCGTTTTGCTCGCCTGGCACCGGCGGGGACGGCTGCCCCGGTTTGAACCAGGCCTATTTTGCCCCGGCGGGCGGGAGCGCCGCGAAGTCGAGTGCCGTGTCGGAAGTCAGCGCGAGCACGCCCATCGCCGTGGTGTAGACGCGGCCGCCGACGCGCGCCCACACGCCCACCGGGTCCCAGGAACCGTCCTCGATGCCGCCCACGCGCTGATGGTCGATGAGCAGCGCGCCGAGGTCGGCGTTCCAGGCGGCGAGCGGGCCGCCGTCTGCTGCCCCCGCCGCCGGGGTGCCGGCCGGCGCGCGCAGCCCGGCGGCGGCGAGGGCGCCGAAGCGCCAGAAAAAAAAGTTGGCAAGGTGGTTCGTGGGCAGGTGCGCGGCGTGGCTGCCTGCGGGGTCGGCGGGGGGCAGGGGGAACCAGGCCTCCCAGACCGCGGGGGCGGCGGCGAGGAAGGCGGCGGCGCGCGCGTGGGCCGGGTGTTCGGCGGGGAAGCCGGCGAGGCGGCGCGCGGCGAGCAGCGTGGCGGTGCCGTCGAGGCCGGCGAGGCAGCGCGGATGGCCGATCCGGTAGTGCACCTGCCCGGTGTCGGCGTCGGTGAGGGCCTCGAGGTAGGCGCGGGCATCGGCCAGGGTCGCGGGCGGAACGACGAGGCCGAGCGCCGCGCCCTCGGCGAGGGCGGCGATGGCGAAGACCGAGAAGCCCAGGTCGGCTGCGCTGAAAAAGGGCGTCCATTGCAGGCCCGCGGGGCGCGGCGCGCGCACGATCGCGTCGAGCGCGCGCTGGGCGGGCGCCTTCCAGGTCTCGTCGCCGCTCATGCCCCAGGCTTCGACGAGGGCGAGGGCGGCGAGGCAGTGGTTGTAGTCCTCGACCACGGGGCGACGCGAGCCGTGCACCGCGCCGGCCGGGGAGGGGGCGGCGGCGG
>JACRIP010000379.1 GCA_016220045.1 Planctomycetota bacterium | reverse complement strand
GCGCCAGGGACCACCGAATGCGTCGGAAGGAGCTTCCCGTCGGCGCCCAGCTCGAACCATCGCAGGTCTGCGGGGCCATATCCGATCTGGGCAAGGCCCATTTGCGAGTAAATTTCTGGATCTCCGGGTTTCGAGATGGCCTCCGCTCGCCTCACGTCGAGTACGTATCCATCATCCTCCAAGGGTAGCTGGATCCCCGGGCCCGGGAGGAGATCCGTGGCGGTGTGTGCGTACACCAGCGCTACACTGAGCAATCGTACTCCCGGAACCTCGAAAGCGTGCAGGTTTTTGATGCGGAAGGTCGGCGCATTGAGGATAAAGAAGGAGCCCTCCGCAACACTGACTACGAGCCCTTGAACCGGCCAGAGTGAGGAAGCGAGCAACTCCGTCGCATCCACCGCGACCGGGCCCAGCGTCTGGCCTGGGGCGACCACCTGACCCTGTCCGGAGCGGATGATCGACTGGCTCAGCCCGAACGAGCGCGGAGGCTCCGGCATGTGCAGGACTACGGCTGACTTCAGTTGACCGTCATGCCAAAACTCCCCAACATAGGGCAAGGAGATCGCGATGTTCCCCTCGTGGTGATGCAGCAGGACAATCCTCGCCACTCCCTCGGCGTCCGTGGATTGTCGGCTCGGCAGCGGTTCGACCACTCCGGTGTCCTCCGGGATCTCTACCTCCACACCTGGGAGCGGGTGCCCCGCGAGGTCAGCTACGCGAATCTCTAGCGGTCCCCAGTCCGGCTCGCCGGCATAGTCCGGCGGCCGAAAGCGCTGAACCACTGTGACTTGTGGCGCCTGACCATCCAACTGGAAGTAGGCGGCGGGCGTGTCCGGTTCATCCGGCAGTGAGGCCGACACTCGGCTCGCGCTCGGGCTATTACCGTATGCATAGGCGATTCCTGCGACACCGCTCGCGTCCGTAACCGTCGTGCGTCCGGGGGCGGGGAAGAGCACGCCCTCCCCCTCAAGCTGGAATGTAATGGGAATGCCGCTCAGGGGACGCCCGCTTCGATCCGCAGCCTTCACAAGCAGATGCTGCCCCGCGGCACTGCCATTCAAGCCGGACTGGCCTTGCCCGCCCACGGCCATCAGACGGATCAACGGGTTCTCTGGACCCGCGGGAGCATCGGGATCGAGCGGTTCGAAGGCGACGATCACGGCAAACTCGGACAGCAACTCCGCCGCATGGCCAGCCGCGTCGGAAACAGTGGCGCGCAGCGTATTTAACCCCTCATGACAGGGAGTAGGGTTGCCATCGATCGCCTGGTAGGCGATTCGCTGCAGATCCGCAGAGACTCCAGCAAGCAACTCGGCGTCGTTGATCCAGAGCCGCGCGGTCGCCGGGATGACGCCCGACAACTCATCAGTATACGTCACCTCAATGCGCGGAGCAAGGCTGCCCACCACCGAGTTCGCGACCGGCGTCACCAGCGTCAGCACCGGCGGCGTCAGGTCCACCACGAACGACGGCGCCGCTACCGCCGTGTGCCCCGCCTGGTCCTCCACCGTCACCGTCAGCGTGTGCCGCCCCTCGGGCAGCGCGTTGCCGGCCGCCGCGAAGCTCAGGCGCATCTCGCCCTGCTGCGGCCACCAGAGCGCCAGTGCCGTCACGTCGCGCTCCTCCGGCGTCCCCTTGTTGAGAATCGCCGTAAACGTCGCATTCGCCAGCCCGGACCCCGGGTCCGACAGCACCACCCGAATCGTCCCCGCGGGGTTGCTCTCCACCCCGTCCAGTCCTCCGGCAATCACCTGGATTACCGGCTCGGCCACATCCACGCGGAAGCGCACGAACGCCACCGAGGTCCGCCCCGCCGTGTCCGTCAGCTCCGCGCTCAACTCGTGCGACCCGTCCGCCAGCGCCAGCTCCTCCGGCAGCGGAATCGCCACCCCGCCCCCGGCTCCCCCCACGCCCGGCAGGTCCTGCGCCAGCGCCGAGATGTCGATCGCGCCCACCGTCAGCGGCTCCAGCTTCACGCGCAGTGACGCCCGATCGATCGGCGTCCCGTTCGCCGCGAAGTCGATGCGCAGCGAAGGCCGCGCGGTCGTGAGCAGCGCACCTTCCGCAGGATACGCGATCGACAGCACCGGCCCGCGATCGTCTACCGTGAACGCCCGGTACGCCGTCGAGACCCGCCCCGCCGTGTCCGCCAAGTCCACCCGCACCGCATGCTCGCCCAGGGCGAGCGCGTGCGCCGACGGAATCGCTACCGTCACGCCGGTGGCCGTGTCCACCGCCTCCGCCGACAGGTCCACCGGCGACCCGCCGAACGGATCCAGCGTCACCACCAGGCTCGCGCGGTCCACCGCATCCACCGTCGCCGTGAAATGCACGTCCAGCACCGGCTCCGGCGTGCGCACGACCGCGCCCTCATCCGGCGCCACGATCGCCAAGTCCGGACCCGGCAACACCCCGCTGCCCTGCGGGTCCACGTGAATCGACCAGGTCGCAAAACCCGGATTCCCCGCCAGGTCCGCAAACCACACCGCGATCGGCACGTCACCAGACGGTAGATCCGCCGACGGCGTCACCGTGAGCGTGTTCCCGGTCTGCGTGAACCCATTCTCCCAGCCGCTCACCACCACCGAGACGAAGTTCGGGTCAATCCCCGATCCCACCAGCCCGTCCGAGAGCTGAATCTCGAGCGTCGGACGGACTTCGCCCACCGTGCTCCCCGGCGCCGGAGTCACTAGCGTCGCCGTCGGCGCGGTCGGATCGTACACGAAGCTCCACTCCTGCAGCGTCTCCTGGCCCAGTACGTCCCGCACCCGCGCCCGCACGACGTGCGGCCCCGCGTCCAGCACGGGTGGTAGATAGTAGATCCAGTAGTCGCTGGGCGTCGCCTCCGGCGCGTGCGTTACGTCTACGCCGTCCACCTCAAGCACGCCGGACCCCGGCGTGAGCTGCGTGTCGTCCCAGAACGTAGCCGCAATCCACAGCACCTGGCTCAGGATCGCCCCCGCCGCGGGCTGCAGCGCGGAAATCTCCGGCCCCGCGCCGTCTACCTGGAGCGGATACCAGTACGCGAAGTTTTGATTGCCCGCCCGGTCACGGACTTCGGCCGTCACCGTATGCCAGCCCGGCAGCCACGGCTCCGCGGGCGCATAGGTCGCCTCCCCGGCCCCGAGAGTCGTCGCCGGTACCGCCTCCGCGCCGTCCACCGAGAAGAGCACGGTCTCCACGCCCGAGTGCGGATCCGCGAACTCAATGCGCAGGCCCGCCGTGGGCAGGATGATCCCCGCCGCCCCGTCCGGCGTCTGCCCGGTGATCACCGGAGCTTCCCAGTCCAGTCCCAGCGTCCGCTCCACCCAGCGCGAGCGCCCGGCCGGGTCGGTCACCGTGACCCGCACCGTGCGCGGCGTCCCGGGCTCCAGATAGTACGGCAGGTAGAACTCCACCACGCCCGGCGCGGAGCTCGGCAGCGATACTCCCTCGATCGCCTCCCCGTCCAGGGTCGCGACCAGCACGCAATCACGGATGTCGGCCCCGACCACGTCCACCCCGACCCGGAAGAGCGGCAGCGGGTTGTTGGTCCAGTCGCCCAGGGGCTCGATCCAGGTCACCGCCGGACCCAGGTCGGCCTCGCTCACCACGCTCCACTGCGCCACGAACGGCGCCGCCGGCGCGCGCTGCGCGGTTTGATTGAAGCCGAGCCCGGCGTCGTCGCGCGGCCCGCCCAGCGGGCGCACCGCGACCTCGACCGCCGCTCCGTACGGCAGCGCCGCCGCCGGGGTGAAGGTCAGCAGGTCCCGCTCGGCACTCGCCGTCCACCCGCCCGCGACCGGCGCGCCGGCGGCCGAGATCTCGAGCCCGCCATCGGCGAGCGACGCCGCGGCGAGCGGTTCGCTGAAGAGCAGCTTCGGCAGGTCTCCGGGCAACACCTGAGTCGCCCCGCGGGCCGGCGCGTATCCGACCACGAACGGCCCCTCGTCGGTCGCCGCGCCCGTGACGAAGCTCAGGCTGAAGGGCTGCGGGTCGTAGGTGTCCGGCTCCTGGTCCAGGCCCTTGCCCGCGCGGTCGCAGATGTCCGACGAGACCGCAACCCGCAGGGCGGCGCTCACGGGCCACGCCGGCGCGGCTGGGGCCGCCGGCGCGGGGCGCAAGGTGAGCACCCGACCGGTCGGATCGAGTTCGCGCGTCACCTCGAGCACGACGTCATCGTGCAGCACGCGCACCGACTCGGGCGTGACCGTCGTGGCGTCGATCTGCTCCCAGAAGGTGAGGCGGATCGGGCGGCCCAGGCGCACGCCCTCATCGCCGTGGCCCGGCGCGGCGGCCGTGACGCGCGGCGGCGTCTGGTCCGCGTAGACGCCGAAGAACCCGTAGACCACGTCGCTCGGGTGCGGGTCCTGCCACCAGGAGATGGGATTCCCGGCGCGGTCGCGGATCGCCGCCTTCAGGCGCAGGCCCCACCAGTTTGAGGGGTCGAGCGGTTCCAGCGGCGTGATGCGGATCGACAGGTCGTTCGCGCCTAGCTCCACGAGCACCGGCGGGACCGCCGCGCCATCGGAGGACTCGAGCCCGACCGTGTCGTTGTTCACCGTGGCGGGGTCGAGCGGCCGGGTGAACCCCACGCTCCAGACGCTGCTGGGGAACGGGTAGCCCGGCCAGCCTTCGCCGTCGAAGGTCACCCAGAGGGGTGTCGCCGGACCGTTCCACGCGTCGAGGGGTGCGGTCCGGAACTGCATGTGCGACGGGCTCGGCGGCACCAGGGGGTGACCCGCGAGATCGGTCAGGCGCGTGGCCACGCACAGTTCATAGACTGCCTCGTGATCGAGGGCTTGGGCGGGGGTGATCGTGGCGGTGACGCCCTCCCAGGTCGCGGTCGCGGCGACCACGCGCGCGCGGGCGGCGTCGACCAGGAACAGGGAATCCCCGTAGTTGCGGGTCGGGACCGCGATTTCTTCGGAGAAGGTGAGGACGATCGGGGCATCGACCGCAACGTCGGTCGCGCCTTCCGCGGGTACGGTGCTCAGCAACTCGGGCGGCGACCCGTCGTACACGGCCTCGACCGGCGCGGAGAAGGCCGATTCGACGCCGTGGGCATTGACCGCGCGTACGCGGTAGATGTAGGTGCCGGAAGGCAGGCCCGCGTCTTCGTAGCGGGTGCCGCCGAGCGGCGCCGCCGTGATGCGCACCGGCTCGGGGGCCTCCGGCGTGGCGCGATACAGGTGATACCGCAGCTCCGAGTGCGGGTTGGCGTCCCAGGTGACGGCGATCCAGTCGGTGGTGACGAAGGCGCCCACGCCGCCCGGCGTGGAGTCGATGGTGGCCGTGAGCGGCGGCTCCGAGGCGGGGGAACGCGCGCCGCCTTCGACCGGCGCGGTTTGCGTCGCGGTGAAGGCGTGGTCCCCGTCGTCGAGAACGCCGGCAGATCCCGCGGCTGGGGGCGGGAGCGCTGCCGCCCCCCCGTCCGACAAGGCGGCGACCGTGGCTTCGCCCCTTCCGTCGCGGGTGGCCTCGGCCCACAGACCACACGGCAGCAGCCGAGGAACGACCTCGCACGATGCCGGGGCAGGCCACTCGAACAACTCACCGAGAGAAGGATGCACTGTCTGGAATCCGTAACACCCTCTGCCGATAGAACCTAAAGCAGTCCGGCGATACCGGGCGGCAACGGAGCTGGCGAGCAAGGCCGGCTGGAGTTTGTCCGGTCGTTCTTCGAGGGCGACCCGGGGCTTTCGGTCTACCGCTTGCGCAAGGTGGCGTAGACCGTACATCCCCCACCCTCCCGATGGCAGGGGCGCTACCACTCCGGCCCGCGACCGCCGAACAACGGGCAACTGCAGTATCCGCGGCCCGAACCTCCCGCGCGAACCCTCGGGTGTCTCCCCGAATCACGGATTTCACCCCTTCCTATACTGTCGATGAAGTTCTGGGTCGGTACACTACACCGCAACACCCCTAACTGCGCCGCCCGCGGATTCTCAAGATGCCATAGGCGCCAGCCAGCATTGCCAGAACCGCAATCAGTGCGACGACGCCCCAAATGGCGTAATGGCCCTGAGCGTTACCTCCCCTCGTCGGTCGCGAGTCCGCGGCACTGTCCTCGGTCCGGCTTGCGCTACCCGATTCCGATCGCCGGTCGCCCAGAACGGCGATGTGGCCGTCTACACCCACGCTGGTGGGCTGGTCTGGCGCAGACTCGCTCGGCTCAATCCTCTCATCGTTCTTGGAGCCCGCATCCATGGGTTGCCTCGTCACTTTTCGGATCGCGCAAATGACGTACTCCGCGTTTGCGCGCTGGGCTGGATGCACCTGCTCAGAATGTGTGACCTCCTCCAGCAGCGGGACCACCTTCCCGCTCAGCGAGTTGGCCAAATCGCGGGGCACACACCCGCTTTGAAGCCCCGAGAGATATCGGGAAGCGACCTCGGGCCTCGAATCACCTAGCGCCCGGCGAAACGCCCGCTCAATGGGCCCAAGCACGCGCTCATCGCCGGTCTCAAGCAGGGCTCTCACCGCCCAGTCGAGGTTCCACATTGACTCCTCCGGCCCAAGATAGGACGCGAGGACGGGGATTGCCCGACGATCTCGCCGACCCCCGAGGAACGCCATCGTATTCTGAATCCTTGAGTCGATGTGCTCCGTGCGCGTGTGGCCCTTCCAAAACTGTAGCAGTCGAATCATCGGTAGCGCCACGTCTCCTTGGGCCTCCAATCCTGCCCATGCCGCTTTTTGCGTTGCCCGTTCCTGCGCGGAGCCTCCGTCGATGAATACCCTGCCACACAGCTCCCACACCGCCTGCTCGAACTCCGTTGCGGGCTGGGGCGTGTCCTGCGCCAGCGCGGCAGTGGCAATGAGCATCAGGACCAAGCAGTAGAGGACTCTCACCAATACCATCTCCCACAGGGACTATCGCGCGAGTGCACTGGCGCGCGCCCACTTGACCTCTGAGTAGTCTAGCACGCAACCCTTCGCCAACTCCACCGAATACAAAAGACGGAGATACGCGTCGGGCTCCGAATCCACGTGCCCTGACTTCATTAGAACGTGTCCCATTTCGTGAGCGAGGTTTCGCGTCCTCAGCGAGTAGTCGAGACTCGGGATAGCGCAGTAGGCGGACCCCGGAGCAAGACTCTTCACAACGCCGTTCGGTGCCGTCGAGGCCGAGTGGACCCGCGCAACGAAAAAAACGTCCAGGATCGCAGCTCCGGACAGATGAGGTGTGAACAGCGATAGGGTCGACGGCGTCGCCGTCGTTCCGTCGTATAGGTCATTCGTGTCAGCTGTATTCAGCGCGTGAATGTCGATGCTGCCATCCGGCCGTTCGACAAAGCGGACCTCGATGCCCGCCTGTTTCCAGATTTCGTTGAGCCGCACTAGATCTGGACGCAGACTGTTCTCGGTTACCCATGGTATCATTTCGGGCGACACGTGGACCTGGAGGGTGACAACCTTCCTAGGGCCGCACACCCGCACTTTGATAGGTTCGTTGCCGTAGTCGGTATCGCTCAGATTCCGCTGAGAGGAGGTCTGGACGCGGACAGAGTACTCCCTGAACGCAGAGTCCAGCGGAACAGCGTCCGGCTTGAAGAGGACCGTCACTTCGCGGACCGGAGGCACGCTTGCGAATACAATTCGCCACGGACTCGGGTGACCGTCGAACCCTCCGCCCTGCGCCTCGCGACGCTCGTTTTCCGTGGCGAAGGTCACGCGCAGTCCTGCAGACACGTCGGCTGCCTTCATTCCCACGCCACGTAGGTCATCTGTGATAGGGAGCACGTCCCCCTCAATCAAATTGACGCGACCATTAACAATGTCAATGCCGCCGCTCTTGAGCCCCGGAACTCTCGGGCTGACCACGCGTCCTCCCTGTCGGAGCTGCGTTTGCAACGTCTGCTCGCCGACCACCACGGTAGCCTCTTCGCTCACCGGAACTCGGATCCCATTGGGGGGGATCGTCGACTCGCGCACAAGAGCCCCCCCATGGAGTTCGGGACTATTCGGTGTGTCAAGCGGGTAGTCCACCGGTGCTCGCGAGAAAGCATAGAGCGGACCACTACGGAATACCCGGTAACGGTCGTTCGATTCGACCGGCGACAGTGCTGCGGTCCGCCGATGGGGAGGTTGCAATCCGTCCTCCGCGGGCATTCTGCCCGCTTCGCCCAGGCCGCGTCCGGCGATCGACTTCTCCGGACCGCGGAGGTAGGTGAAGACATTGCCCCGCACCTCCGGGGCGACGGGCGCGCCGGCGGCCGTGATGCTGACGGTTCCCTGGCGGATTTCGCTGAGGAAAAAGGAGAGTGCGGCGGGAGCGGGGGTGGGGGGGGGGGTGACGCGGCGGGGGGGTGGGGGGACGCGGGTGCCGAGGGTGGTGCGAACCTGCCCTCTCCCCGGCCCTCCCCCGCTGCGGCGGGGGGGGGGGAAGATGCGGGTGCGACGGCGGCTCGGTGCTGCGGCGGGGGACGGTGCGGGTGCGGCTGCGCACGGAGCTGCGGCAGGGGAGGGGGAAGATGCGGGTGCGACCGCGCGCGGAGCTGCGGCGAACGGTTCGTGGACGCGCACATGCCGTGGGCGCGCAGGCGAGGACGCCAGCGCCACCATTGCCGGAGACCTCTCGAAGTCAACGATGATGTGCGCGAGACCCTTGTGGCGCAGGCCTTCCGGCCTGCGCCGTGAGGTCTCCGGCACCGGAGTCCCGGCCGGCGGACCCGATCCCCAGAGCAAGGTGCATTCGCCCGAATCGAGCCTTTGCGACCGCCTCTGCAGGCGGGACTACGCACGCGCGGGTGCTCCGGGCAACCTTCCTCGG
>JACRIP010000378.1 GCA_016220045.1 Planctomycetota bacterium | reverse complement strand
TGCGGCCGGGAGCGTGCCCAATCCGCGGCGCCACCCCCCTCCCGCGCACTGTCGGCTGCCCTCCGCGGTCGGCAGCCCCCCTCCCTCCACCATACTGTAATTCCCTGATCCGCAGCTTGATCTCGATCGAGTTCGCCTTCTGCTCCGGCGCGGACATCGCCGACGCCCGCTCCGCCGCCGCCGCTACTGAACGGTCAGTCGGCACCAGCCGCAGGAGGTCCAGTCGTCCGCGCCGGCCCCGGCCGCCCGCACCAGGAAGCGGGTCGTACCCCACGGCAGCGCCCCGCTTCTCCCCCTGCGCGTCACTGGACTGCGCACCCCTTCGAGCGTCTTCGAGTACACGCCGCCGAATCGCCCCAGCTTGAGCAGCGTGCCCCGCGGTCCGAGCCCGTCCAGCTCCTGGCGTAGCCGTTTGGCAAAACGCCCGGCCGCATTCAGCTCGCCGAAGAATCCGAGCTCGCGTTCCAACTCGCGCGCCGCATCCGACCGGGCCGCCGCGAGCAGCTCCTCCACGGAGGCGGGAGCCGCGCCCGGCCTGAGTTGCCGGCCCAGCGGGGCCCGCGTCGAAAAACCCAGGGCTCCCACGCAGGCTTCCGCCTCCCCCTCCGGCTGCGGTTGCAGGAACTCGAAGAACATGCGGAACCCCGGCCGGGCTTCCACGCCACGCGTCTGCTCGATGCCGCCCCGTCGTACATTGATCACCCGAGTCACCAGCGAGGCCGTCGCCGAACTCGCGACGTCGGAGAGGCCCAGCGCGCGGAACGGGTCGGTGCGGGGATCGCCCAGCAGCTCCACCTCCACGCTCTTTCGGGCCAGGCCATCGATGCGCAGGCCGCGCGTCTCGAGCAGGCGATTGAGCCACGCCGTCCGCAGCGCCCCCTTCACCGAAGACCCCGGAATCATCGGCGTGCCGCGCAGCGGATCGATCAGCGCCGGATGAATCTCCAAGGCGGAACGGTCGCCGGCCACTTCGCGCTCGTAGGTGGTCACCACCTCCTCGTCCGCGTCCACGCTCCGGATCACCGCGGGGCTGAATTCCTTGCCGCCGAAGAGGAGCGGGCCGAGCCAGGCGCGGAGCGCGACGAACTTCTCCGCGGCGAGGAACCGCTCCAGGTGCTCGCGCTCCCCGGGCGCCATAAGCTGAACCGCGCGCGCCAGGTCGTAGACTTCGACGATCGGCACGTAGCGCCCCTGCTCCCGGCAGCGGAGCGCCGCGTAGGCGAGCGGGTCTAGGGTATCTCCCGTCCCGATGTGCAGCGGGCTCAGCACCTGAAGGGTGAAACGACGCGGGGCCTCGGCGAACATGGTCGCAGCTTCCTGTCGGCGGCCCTCAGCAGGCCAACGGATAGGCGAAGGCGTAGTGCACGGCTTCCACGGCCTCCGGGTGGATGCCCGTCAGCCAACGTCCCTGCGGCATGGGGCCGCGAAAGGTGGCGCCGGTCGCCAGTAGGAGGAGCGGGTGCTTGAACACGGAACGCACCGGCGCGGCGCCCCCCAGCTTGCCGAAATGCGCGAGCAGCCGATAGCACGCTTCACCCGGGTAGCCCTCTTCCGGGACGCACGGCGAGAGCGAAACCCACCGGTCGCCGGCCCCGGGCGGTCGCGTGCCGGCCAGATCGACAGTCCGCGGCAGCCCAACGCCAAAGCGCCCCCAGCCGGAGGAGGCGTGCTTCAGGTGCCCGTCCAGGCCGATTTCCGCCAGGAGCGCCGCGTAGCGCGGCGCCTCGCTCTCCTCGCACCGGAGGTACATTTCAAGCTGCGTGCCCGGTGCGTAGGCCACGCCCACGCGCTCATGCAGCGTACCCTCGAGTGCGCCGTCGCTTTGCCGGTCGACTGCCGTGTGGAGTGAGTCCCATGCCTGGGCGGTGCCGGGCGCGCGGGTGGCCGACCCGGAGTCAAGGGTCGGTGCCGACTCGCCTGGAAGATAGAGCGGGGGAAGCAGGTCCGTGGGGGCAAGCTCACCCTCCACCCGGCAGCCCAACAATTTCGCGCGCGACACCCCCGCCCGCCACGCGCCTTGCGCGACAAACCTCAACCTGCGCGCACGCTTTCTCAGCGCATGCCACTGTGCGTGCGCCGCCGAACCGCCGCGGGCTTCGGCTCCGGCCCCGCCGGTCGCGCGCGCCAGAAAACGGGCTTCTGCCGACTCCCAGTCGGCGGCGGCGAGCGCAGGATCTTCCAGCGGAATCGGCAGATAGCCGGCCGGAAACGGGTCCGAGAGACGGAGCGCCCCCGCGGCACAGGCCTCGAGCATCCGGCGCGCTCCCGCCTCCCCCTCGGACTGAGCGAGGTACCAGCAGAGGTGGCCCGCCAGCAGGTCGGCACGCAGTTCCGCGGCGAACGGCCCCCGGGGCAAGAGTGGAATTCGCTGATCGCGCACCGCCATTCTAGCGTCCTCCGCCCGCCGCCGGCGCGACCCAGGTCGGCGGGTTCCTGCGGACTTCCGCAAGCTCCAGCGCCTGCGCCGCGCCGCCCTCGTCGATCCGGCGCAGCTCGGCGAAGCGCACCACGCCGCTGCCGCGCGAGCCCCCTCCGCCCAGGGCGTCATCTTCCAGCAGGGCCAGCCCCTTCAAGACCCACCGGAAGTTCTCCCGGTCCGTCCGCCCGGCGTCGCCGGCTACATCAAAGACCCGATACCGAACGTCGAGCGCAAACTCGACCCCCGCCGGTACTCGCTCCATCGGGCGCGGGTTGGCCATGGCGGTGATCCGATTCAACGAATTCTCGTTCTTCTCTTCGGTCTGCCACTGGCCGCGCGCATAGTCCGCTCCCCAGTCGCGCGTCGCGCCCAACGAACGATCGGCGAGAAAGGCGTCGGCGAAGAGCGCCCGCGTTGGTCCCAGGGGCGGCCGCAAGGGATCCGTGCCGTCCGACGCCGGCACGCCGAATACGCGGAGCACCGGATCGTCGGCATGGTAGGGCCCCTGGAAACCGCGGACCTTGCCCTCCGGATGCACGCCCGTGTCCCACTCGAGCAGGGAGCGGATCTTCCCCTTGAGCGAGGAACCCGGAATGTAGGGCACGCCGTCCGGCGTCAGAATGACCGGGTTGTCCTTGCCGCCGATCTCGATGTCGTCCTTGCCCTTCCCGATGTGCAGACCGGTGACCAGACGAATCACACCCGCGAGGCGATAGTGGCCGATGAGTCGAAGCTGCATGCGTGCGTTCTCCTTCATGACGTCGGCTCACGCCCGCTTCGGCGCGAGGAAGTAGTAGTAGCCCACCAGCGCCTCGAACGCCTTCACGAAGGCGTCGAAGTCCTTCTGGTCCGCGATCGCCTTGGCGTGTTGGGACAGGAAGAGGCGGAAGCCATCGCGGATCTTGCCCCGTCCCTGGGCGTAGTGGGCCTTGGCCGCGAGCATGCGCACCAGCGGGCGTGCGACGGCGAAGCCCTGGGCGTGGACCACCCGCTCGAGGTGGCGCACCTCCTCGAAAAAGCGGCGGAGTTGCGTGGAGTTCAGGCCTTCGCCCACCAGTTCGCGGGCGCGGGCCTCGGCCTCCTCGCCCAGGAGTTCCGCCCGGATCTGGGTCTTTTCCGCGTCGACGTAGAAGGGCGGGAGCGGTGCGTCTACCCGCCCGCCGGGCGCCGCGCTTGCGCTCGGGCTCGCCCCGCCGGGCGCGGCGGCGGCGATCCGTACGAAGAGCGCCTTCGGGCCGCGCTCCGCCGACTCGTACTCGCCCGTGGCCTCCGCACCGACGACCGGCGTGCCGGACTTGATGCTGTCCTTGTGAAAGAAGACTTTGCCGTCGGTCCCGGCGTCGATGAATCCGTAGGCCTTCTGCGGGTCGTAGTGCGTGATCCGACCCTTGAGCGGTTTGCCCATGCGCCATCCTCCGAGAATCAGTGTGCCCGTCGCAGGCGATGGAGAGCGTATTCGATCGGCACCTGGAGCCGGGCCATGCGCGGTACCACTCCCGGCCGCGGGATCTCCCCCAGTTCGTTCCAGAACCTCCGTTCGGCCGCGTCCATGCCGCGGGATGATTCGTCCCGGAACAGGTTGCGCGCGACCTGGTAGCGGTAATGCGCCGGCCACAGCAGCACTGCGGGATCCGCGAGTGCGGCTGCGCCCCCCTGGGCGGCGCGCCCGGCGAGCCGCGCGAACCGCAGCAACTGCTGCAGGAGTGCCCGCGGCGGCGCGTGCGCGCCCGAAAAGCGCTGTGCCAGCCATTTCCCCTGCTCCAGCGCTCCCCAGTCGCCGACGTCCGGGGCGGCGCGACCCGCCGCGTACCCGGACCAGGTCATGACCTGGCCGAAGACCGAGACGCGATCGCGTCCGGCCTCCTTGGCCCGGTGCAACTCAGCCTCGGCGAGGTCCGCGGCGCGGCGAATCGGCACGCGCGGGGAGGCCAGCACCACCGCGGCGGAGAGCGTGACCTCCCCGGTGCCGCCGACGAATACGGTGAATGCCTGGTGAATGCGCGCGGCCAGCTCGAGCATCGCATCCCAGGGCCCGACGAGCAGGAGGTCGTCCCCGCCGGCGTAGATCGTGTAGGTGTCGGGGAACTCCTCCTGCAGAATGCGCATCAAGCGGGCGCCGAAGAAGTAGTCGAGCATGCGGCTGAGCGCGGCGTAGCGGGCGAGGCTCATGCGCTCGCCAAGTCCGCGGGCGAAGATCTCGCCGAGCCGATCGACGTCGGCCTTGAGCACCGCGAGCAGCGCCCGTCCGTGGCGCACCGGCGTCCCGTTGCCGCCGCGCACCGCCGCGGCGGC
>JACRIP010000351.1 GCA_016220045.1 Planctomycetota bacterium | reverse complement strand
CGGCATGCCCGCGTGGCGCCAGTTGAACAACGTCGAAGAAATGTACGCCGCCACGCAGATCCCGCCCGATCGGCTGCACGAGCTCGACACCGCCTCCCTGGTCGAAACCTGCCTCGACTATCCCCTCATCTTGAACCTCACGGCCAGCGACAGCCTCCAGATGGGGTTCGCCGCCCTCGCCGCCAAGTTCAACGGGCTGGGCGAACTGCTCTCCCGCCCGGACGCCGCCGCCACCCTGCTCGAACGCTACCGCCGCATGGATCCGGAGGAGGTCGTCCGGCGCGGCGCCGAGTTCGCGCGCGACGAGAAGTCCCGCTTCTACGTGAAGTTCGTGCTGATCGAGCTCTTGCTGGCGCAGGAGAAGCTGCTCGCCGGGATGTCGAGCGGGGAGCGGCGCGCAGTGGTGCGCGAGGCGCTGCGGAAGTACGATGCCAAGGTGCAGCACCCGCAGCAATTCGGCTTTCTCGGGTTATCCCCCTGTGGGCTGGCGATGCGCGAGGCGCTGCGGGCCGAAGGGATCGCGGCGGCGCCCGGGGGCGGCGGGGGCGGGGGCGGGCGGGGCGAGCGCGGCACGGACGTGGACCGGGACGAAATCGACGGCATCCTGACGGCGGCGCGCGCGTTCGCGGGGGAGTAGGGGAGCCGGGGGAGGGGAGGCCGGGGTCGGGCGGCCGGGGGGGCGGGGGGGCGGGGGGCGGCCGTCAGGCGAGAATGCGCACGAGCGCTGCCGCGATCTCGCGATCGTCGCCCGGGAGGAGGGTGCGCGGGTCGAAGAGCAGGCGGTCCTTGTTGATGCGCGCGAAGATCGGCGGCTCGTTCCGGCGCAGGGCGAGGGCGAGCTTCTCGGCGCTCAGGCGGCGCGTGCCCAGGGTAACAACCGTAGTCGGCAGGTCGAAGCCCGGCATCGAGCCGCCGCCGAGCTGGGAGCCGTCGGGCGCGAGGGCGGTTTCGACCTCTGGCAATGACCTGATCAGGGCGCGCAAGCGGCGCGCGCGGCGGAGGATTTCCGCGGGCGGGAGGGAGACCATGGCGAGCGTGGGGACGGCCGCGAAGAGCGTGCTCTTGTCGAGGTAGAGCTTGAGGGTGGCTTCGAGGGCGGAGAGGGTGAGCTTGTCGCTGCGCAGGGCGCGGAAGAGCGGGTTCTTGCGCAGGCGGACGACCGTATCCTTGCGGCCGACGACGATGCCCGCCTGGGGGCCGCCGATCAGCTTGTCGGCGCTGAAGCACACCAGGTCGGCGCCCGCCGCGACCGAGCGGGCGACGATCGGTTCGTCGGGCAGGCCGAGGGCGCTGAAATCGACCAGCGCGCCGGAGCCGATGTCGTCGACCACCGGGACCCCGGCCTTGCGTCCGAGGCCGACCAGTTCGGCGGTGGGGACCGACTCGGTGAAGCCGACGATCTTGTAGTTCGAGGTGTGGACGTTGAGCAGGAGGCCGGTGGCGGGGGTGAGCGCGCGCTCGTAGTCGCGGAGGTAGGTCTTGTTGGTGGTGCCGACCTCGACCAGGCGGGCGCCGCTCATGGCCATCACGTCGGGGAGGCGGAAGGAGCCGCCGATTTCGACGAGCTGGCCGCGTGAGGTAATTACCTCGCGTCCGCGCGCGAGCTCGGTGAGGATGAGGAGGGTGGCGGCGGCGTTGTTGTTGACGACGGTGGCGGCCTCGGCGCCGGTAAGCTCGCGCAGGAGCTCGGCGATCGGGTGTTCACGCCAGAGGCGATCGCCGGTCTCCTGTTCGACGGCGACCAGAGCGTAGGAGCGGTGGGCGGCGGCGATGGCTTCGATCGCGGCCTCGGGGAGCACGGCGCGGCCGAGCCCGGTGTGGAGGATGATGCCGGTGGCGTTGACGGCGCGGCGGATGCGGGCGCGGCGCTTGGCGGCGAGGGCGGCGCCGACCGCGGCGAGCAGGGCGGGGAGCGTCGGCAGCGCGGGCGTGGCGCTGGGGGCGGTGGCGCGCAGGCGTTCGCGCAGGGTGGCGAGCTGGGCGCGCACGGCCTCGACCACCTGCTCCCGCCCGTAGGTTTCCGCCAGGGCGGCGGCGCCGGCCGCCTGGAGCACCTGATCTACGGACGGGATCTTGCGCAGCGCGGCGCCCAGGGAGGGGGCCGGGGCGGGGACGGGGGCAGGCGCGGCCGCGTCGGGCATGGTCGGGGCCTCTCGGGTGAAGCGTGGGGAGGGTGTCCGCCCCGCTATTCAACGTCGTGCGCCCGCGCCGCGCAAGGAAAAGCGCCTCGCCGGGGCGTTGCCCTTCCCTCCCGGCCCGTCCGCCGGTATAATGCGCCGCGTATCCAGCCACCCTTTCCGCTCCACCGCCACCAGCACTACCACCTTCACCTGCCGCGGGGGCCCTTTGCCGTCCAAGAGCGACGTCGAGTTCGGCGACCTGGCGATCGCACGCGGCTACGCGACGCGCGAGCGGGTCGATCAATGCCTCACCGCCCAGGCGGACCTCGAGCGCGCCTGGCGCCGCCCCAGCACCCTCGACCGCGTCATGCTCAACAAGGGCGTCCTCTCCCAGGCCCGGATCGAGGAACTCCAGGCCGCGCAGGGCCGCAAAATCTGCCTCTGCCCGGTCTGCGACACCAAGATCAACATCGTCAACATCGCCACCGGCAAGCGCGTCCGCTGCCCCAAGTGCGACCGCCGCCGCATCGTGCCCATAGGGTTTTTCCCCGAGTACCTGCTGACCGAGGAAGAGGTCCAGGTCACCCAGACCCTCTCCGGGCTCGCCTGCGCCGGCCAGTTCCACGACATCGCGGGCTTCGAGGTCCAGCGCGAGCTCGGCCGCGGCGCCAGCGGCGTGGTCTACAAGGCCCGCCAGCTCTCCCTCGACCGCACCGTCGCCCTCAAGGTCCTCACCGGCAATATCCTCGCCAACCCCGAAGAGCTCAAGCGCTTCTTCCGCGAGGCGCGCGCCGGCATGAAGCTGAATCACGAGAACGTCGTCCGCACCATCGACGTCGGCGAGACCAACGGGCTGCACTGGATCTCGATGGAGTACATCGAGGGCATGACGATGCGGCAGCTCCTCACCAAGCACGGCGAGCTGTCCTCGACGAGCGCGGTCGGGCACGGCATCCAGGTGGCGCGCGCGCTCGACCACGCCCACAGCCTGGGGATCATCCATCGCGACATCAAGCCCGCCAACCTGCTGGTCCAGAAGGACGGCCTGCTCAAGGTGACCGACCTGGGGCTGGCGAAGAACCTGCGCGAAGCCGGGATGAGCGGCATCACCGCCGACGGCATGGCGATCGGCACGCCGAACTACATGTGCCCCGAGCAGGTGATGGACGCGCGCTCGGTGGACCACCGCGCCGACATCTACTCCCTCGGGGCAACGCTGTATCACGCCGTCACCGGGGTCGTGCCCTTCGCGTCGAAGAACGTGCTGGAAATCGCGACCAAGGTGCTGAACGAGAAGCTGCCGTCGCCGCGGACGATCATCCCGACGGTGCCGGAGTCGCTGTGCGCGGTGATCGAGCGGATGACGAAGAAGGACGCGGCGGAACGCTACGCGACGCCGGCGGAGGCGCTCGCCGCCCTCGAAAAGGTGCGGGAGGAGATCGGGAGCGCGTAGGCCGCAGGGGGGGGGGCGGGGGGAGAGGGGGGCCCACTCCGGGCGCGGAACCCTCGCCGCTGCCGATCGACGCCGAATGCGCCAGCTCCTCCCCCCCGGGCTCTTCCTCCCTCCCCCCGCCCTCCACGTCGCCGTCGTCGT
>JACRIP010000358.1 GCA_016220045.1 Planctomycetota bacterium | reverse complement strand
GGGCTACAGCCCGGCTGCCCACGACCCACGCCTCCCCGGCGGATGGCGCGACCGCGTCCGAGCGCACGCCGGACGTCGACTCGCACCGGATCGACGCGATCCACACCCTGGGGCCACCGGGCTGAAGCCCGGTGCACAGACCCGGGCTGAAGCCCGGTACTACAAGCTGCCCCGTTGCGACCCGGGTTCCGGTTTGGTACAGTCCGGCTGCGCCGCCCCTGCCGCCCCTGCCGGCTCATCAGGTAGTCACCGCATGGAATGGCTTTCACTCTTCCTGTCGTTCGCGTGCATCGCCACCCTGGCGGCCGGCCTGGGCGGGCTGCTCTGCGGCGGACTGTCGCTGCTCCGGTTCTTCACGTATCGCCGGGCGCAGCGCGATTGGCAGAGCGCCGCGGCGCGGCTCCGCCTGACCCACGTCGGACGCTTCCGGCTGCTGCGCCCGCCCGAAACCACGCTGACCGGCGAGCTGCACGGAGTAGCGGTCCAGATCCGCAGCACCCTCGAACTCGACCGCCGCGAGCACGTTTCCCTGTACGTCCGGCCCTCCGCGATTCGCCCGAGCCTCTTCGTCGGTCCGGCGACGGCGCGCACGCGCCTCGACCGGGCCTTGCGCGGTCCCGGCGTGCGGCTGGGCATCCCGGGCTTCGATGAGGAGGTCCATCTGGAGGGACCGGAGGCGGAGTTTCTGGGCCTGCTCGACGCGGGCACGCGCGCGCGGGTCGTGGCGCTGACGCGGGGGTGCGGCGGGCGGGTGGAGAACGGCGAAGTGCGCGTGGACCTGCCCCCGGGAGCGGTGGCGCCCGGGGAGCTGGTCGCGCGGGTGTGGGAGTGCGTCGAGCTCGCCGAGCGGCTGGCGGAACCCGGGCCGCCGCTCGTCGCGCGGCTCCTGGAACGGGTACGGGAAGATCCTGAGCCGGCGCTCCGGCGCCGCAGCCTGGAGCTGCTGCTCGAACGCTTTCCCGGGACCCCGGAGGCGCAGGCGGGCCTGGCCGGCGGCCGCGAAGACCGCGATCCGTCCGTGCGCGTGCTCGCGGCCGAGCGCTCGGGGGAAGCGGGCTGGGCGCTCTTGCGGGCGCTGGCGGAATCAGGTGATCTCCCGAGCGAGCGCGCGCTCGTGCTGCTGCGGGGGTTGGCGGTGAACCTGCCGGTCGAGCGCCTGCTGGCGCACGCGCTCGATGCGTTCGGGTCGCGGCACCCGGGCATTCAGCGGCTGGGGATCGAGCTGTTGGGGCGGCTGCGCTACGGGCCCGCGCTGGAAGGGTTTCTCGGGCGCCTGGCGCAGGCGGGGACGGATGCGGAGACCGCGGCGGAGCTGGCGCAGGCGTTGGGGGAATTGGGCGACGCGCGCGCCGAAGCGGCGCTGATCAGCCAGCTCGCGCGGCCGGAGGCGGGGGTGCGCAAGGCGGCGGCGCTGGCGCTGGCGCGGGTGGGCGGGATCGCGGCGCTCGCCCCGCTCGTCGAGTGCCGGCGGGGGCAGGGGTTCTTCGGGGACGCGGACCTGGCGGCGGCGGTGCGGGCGGCGCTGGCGGCGATTCGGGAGCGCGTCGGACCGGGCCTGCCCGGGCAGCTCTCGCTCGCGCAGGTGGAGGACGCGGCGGGCGCACTCCGTTTGGCGACGGCGGCCGGGGCGGGCGCGCTGTCGAACGCGACGGAGGAGGAGGCGACGCTCGAGCGCGCGCGGCGGCGCGAGCCGGGCGCGGCGGGCGCCGGCGTCACCGACCCGAGCCGAACGCCGCCGGCCGGCCCGGCGCGCACCCCATGAGATGGATGGGCCGCGTCGACCACGCACCGGTCGGCCACGATGGGGCGCCCACCAGGGGCGCCCCTACAGCCGCATGGCCGAAGCGGAGCTGGAACGCCGGCGTCACCGACGCGGCCCGCCGCGTCCGGCCTTCCCGCGCGAGGCACGGGCCGCCGGGCCGCTGGGGCTGCCGCCCGCCGGCCCCGGCCGGATCTTCGCCGCGTAGAGGGCGATCGCGTCGCGGATCACCGCGTGCGCGGCGTCCCGCCCGCGCAGCGGACCGACCTTCACCACCTTGTCCTCCAGCGATTTGTACTCGAGCAGAAACTGCCGCAGCTCCTTCATGCGGTGGGGCGCCAGCTCGATCACGTCGGTGTAGCTGCTGTACTCCGGATCGTCAAGCGCCACGGCGACCAGCTTGTCGTCCTGCCCCTTCTCGTCCGCCATGGTGATCACTCCGATCGCCCGCGCGCGCATCAGGCAGAGCGGCGCCACCGGCTCCTGCGTCAGCACGAGCACGTCCAGCGGGTCCCCGTCGTCGCAGTAGGTCTGCGGGAGGAATCCGTAGTTCGCCGGATAATGCACCGAGCTGTAGAGCACGCGGTCGAGCCGCAGGAGGCCGGTGGCCTTGTCGAGCTCGTACTTGTTCTTGCTGCCGCGCGGGATCTCGATCACGCACCAGAACTCGTGCTCAGGCGCTTCCCCGAGCGCTACGTCGTGCCAGGAATTCATCGCTCCTCCTTGCAGAAGCGGGCCGGAGAGTCACCGAAGCGGACGGGAACCCGGAGTGGGCGGCGCCCACGAACCACCACGCGCTTGCGAGCGGTCCTCGTCCGCCTCCTCGTACTCCACCACCACCCCCTCCTCCTCGAACTCGTCCTCCTCTTCGTACTCGTACTCGTACTCGTACTCGAACGCACAGGGTAGTCGAGTACGAGTACGAGTACGAGGAGGACCGAGGCGGGAACCTGGTCGGGAAGGGGAGGGTTCCCGGGAATGGGGTACGGGTCGCCACCCGGTGGGCGAGGAAACTCGTCGAATCCGCACGCGGGTGCTTGTACCATGACACACCGTTCCCCGCCAACCCCATTGAGGAGCCCTGCGCTGACCCGTCCCCGCATCGACCCTCGTCTCTTCCGCCGCGCCGGGGCGCTCGCGCTCCTC
>JACRIP010000346.1 GCA_016220045.1 Planctomycetota bacterium | reverse complement strand
TACCCCGCCTGCGCCGTCCATCGTGGCCCCCACTTCGTGGCCCTTCGTGGTTTTCGACTTCGTGGCCCTTCGTGTTCCCGTCGTCCCTTCGTGGCCCTTCCACTCCTTCGTGGCCCTCGCCCTCCCCCAAACTCCCCCGGCCCCCCCCCTGATTCCGCGCTTGCCCCTTGACCCCCGCGGCCCGCCCCCCTAGAATCCGCGGCTTCCCGATTCCCCCACTCAAGGAACCGCCGGGAACAGCCGATAAACTTGTCGGAGGCGTGCGGCCTCTGCCCTGCCCGCCTGACAAGCGAATCCCCCCATGGCTGTTCACCCGATCCGGTCCTTGCTGGAGGTGTACCCTATGAAGCGGCTCGCGCTGGCGGGCTTCGTGTGCCTCGCCTTCTCCTCCGTCGCCGCCGCGGAAACGGTCACCATCCTCCGCAAGGACGGCCAGGAGATCACCGGAGAGCTGCTCGAATACACGCCCGACCGGGTCTACCGCGTGCGTGCCGGGGAGGTCATCTGGCAGGTCCCGGAGTCCTCGGTCCGAAGCATGCGCTCGGCGCTGGAGCGCAGCTCGCCGCTGCCGCCCGCCGGCGCGGTCGCCGGCGCCGCCGCCGGCCCGGGCTACGCCACCCCGCGCCTCACCGCCCGCGGCCGCGAAACCGTGCCCTGGGACCTCGATTTCAACCTCTACGTCCAGACCGAGGTCCTGCAGGCCCGCCGCACCTTCGAGGAGGGCCTCGCCCACGAGAAGGCCGGCTCCTTCCCGCTCGCGCGCGAAGCCTACCGCCGCGCCCGCGAGACCGACCCCTGGTTCCTCGCCGCGCGCCTCGCCTACGCCCACGCCTCGATCCGCATCGGCGACTGGCCCGCCGCCACCGGGGAACTGGAGGCGATCCTCGCCACCGACCCCAAGAACGAGCTCGGACACCAGCTCAACGTCATGCTCTTCGAAAAGAGAGGCGACCCCGAGGGCGCGAACGCCGCCTGGCGCCGCATGATCACCGCCCGCTACCCCTCGCCCGAGGCCCACTACCGCTGCGCCCACCTCTACCTGAGCGAAGGCGATCTGGAGCGCGCCCGCGTCTACTGGCAGCGCTACCTCGAGCTCGACCCGCGGCGCGGCGGCGCGTTCGACGAAGAGGCCGTGCTCGAGCGCCTGGCCGAGGAGGCGCGCGAGGCCGGGAATTTCGACACGGCGCTGACCCACCTGTACGGCGCGCTGCGCGCCAACCCCCTGACCCGCGGGGAGGTCCTGTCCGCGATCGTGCGCGTGCACGAGGGTCAGGCGAACGCCCTGATCGCGCGCGGCGACTGGACCGGCGCGCTCGACGCGATTTCGCGTCTCACCGAGATGGACCCGACCACGGCCGCGGAGCGCCACGAGACCATGCTGCGCATCCACACCCTGAGCATGGCGTACGCCTCGATCCACGGCCCGCGCCTGGCCCTGGAGGAAGCGCTCGTGCGCGCCGAGCGCGACATGTCGGCCGACGAGTACCTGGGCGTGATCGGGCGAACCACCGATCGCATCCTCGAGTCTGCGACCGAGGACCCGAGCCGGCCGACGCTCGGACCGGCGCTCGCGCTGCTCGCGGAGGTCCTGCTGCGGAACGAAATGCCGCGGGAGCGCGAGGTCGAGGTCCGACGCAAACTGTGCGTGGCCTTCGCCTCCCTGGCCGACGGCGCCTATCGCGCCAAGGACTTCGAGACCGCCGCGGACAACATCCAGGCGGCCGCGCGCGTGCTCCCGGCGGAAGCGCCGAAATTCTCGCCGCGCCTGGTCGAGTACTCGCTGGCCAAGGCCCGCGCGCTGGCGGCGCGCCGCGACTACGCGGGCGCCATGGCCGTGGTCGCGCACATGCAGGAAGTCGCCCCGGACAGCGCGGCCGTGCGCCAGGGCGCTGACGACGTGGAGTTCATCCTGCTCAAGGTCGGCCTCGCCGCCGAGATCAACCCGTACACGAAGGAAGAGATGCTGCGCACCTTCCTCGGCCGTGCCCGGCCCGAAGAGTACCTGATCTTCGCGAAGGGGATGCTGGCGGACGTGGCGGGCGAAATCGACCAGGCGTCGCGCCGGCTGTTCCAGGAGATGCGGCGCTATTACCCGCTCGCGCCGGGCAGCGAGTGGGTTTACACCCAGGGCGATACCCGAGTGGTGCATCGAGTCGGGCCGTGCACCTACGACCGCGGCCAGGAAGTCTACGAGATCGTCCAGGAGTCGATGCAGGGCGGCACGACCCACGGCCGCAAGGTGCAGGTGGTAGAGGACAAGGCGAGCATCACGCTCGTCGATCGCGGGTTGCGCGACCAGCTCTTCCAATTCCCGGTCCTGGTCGGCAAGAGCTGGGAGTGGACCGAGGGCAAGCTGATCCATCGCCGCACCTATGTCTCGACCGGCGAGACGGTCGTCACGCGCGCGGCGCGCTACCAGAACTGCCTGAAGGTGGAGTTCAAGACGCTGCTCGCGGGCGACACCGCGGAGCGTCCGACCAGCGCGACCACCCATCACTACTACGCGCCCGGGGTCGGCCTGGTGCGGGTCGAAGTCGAGGGCGACACCGAGAAGCAGCTCGAATTGGAACTGGTTTCCTACAAAAAAGCGCAGGAGTGACCCCCGGCATGGCGAAGCAGCCTCTCTTCCTTTCTCTCCTGGTCCCGGCGCTGTCCGCGCTCCTCGGTTGCGGCAGCTCGCCCGACCGGTACATGTGGTCCCCGCCCGTCAACATGTCGAAGGCGGCGCTGATCGCGCAGGCGAAAGAGCTGCTTCCCGGCAAACGGCTGATGAAGGAGGACGTCGAGAAGGGCACCCTGGAGTACGACTGGGAGGAGGTCCTGGCCTACTTCCGCCTCGAGGGGACGCGCAAGAAGATCTTCATCAAGGTGGAGAACCGGGAGAAGGGCAAGGACGTGAACGCGATCGGGATCATGATCCGCCGCGAGGTGAACGACAACATCGACGATCCGATCGATCCGGACAAGGCGGACTGGGACGACGGCGGCTTCGACACGGACGAGGAGAACTACATCCTTTTCCGGATCGTGCGGCGGATCGCGCCGGACAAGGGCTCGGCGTCGGCGGAGTGGCTGGAGCGGCAGAAGTTGCGCAGCGAGTACCTGCGGAAGGTGGACGAGTACGCGGACGAGAAGGAGCTGCCGCCGGCGCCGGCGCCGGCCCCGGGCGGCACGGAGCCGCGCAAGCCGTGAGCGCCCCCGGTACCGATTCCCGCCTCGACTCCCCCCCCCACCTGCACGCCGGCCATGGCAGCGGCCCCGGCGGGCGCCGCCGTACGCCCCCGCGCCTGCTCCTGTTCGCGGCGCTCGCGCTCAGCACGACCGCGGTCGTGGTCGCGGTCGCCGGCGGCTGCGACGGCGAGCCGCAGCGCCCGGGGCTCACCTCGATCCGGGTCGGGAGCACGCCCCTTTTCATCGAGATCGTCGGCACCGTCGCTTCCCGGGCGAAGGGCCTGATGCACCGCCGCGAGCTGCCGGAGGACCAGGGCATGCTCTTCGTCTATCCGAACCCGCGCAAGCTGCGGTTCTACATGAAGAACACGCTGGTCCCGCTCTCGATCGCCTACCTGTCGCCGGACGGCACGATCGCGGACATTCACGACATGCGCCCGCTCGACCTGGCGACGGTCCCTTCGGACGGCGAAGCGCAGTACGCGCTCGAGGTCAACCAGGGCTGGTTTGCGCGGCATGGGGTGAAGCCCGGAGACCGGGTGGAGCTGCCCGAGGCGGCACGCGCGCTGCGGGCGGACGACTGATGAACCGCTCGAGCTCGGTGATCCTGGTGCTCGGGGCGATCGGCGCGCTCGCGCTGGCGATCATCTATGCGAGCCTGCTGGAGCGGCACGGCGCGGTCAATCCGATCCTGGCGACCGTGCGCGGGTTGCGCCTGCTCTTCTCGAATCCGACGATCCTGGTGCGGCGCGCGCCCGGCGCGGACGGCGAGACTCTCTACGTGATGTACCGGAGAGAGGGCATTCCCGCGGGGGGCGCCCCCCCGCCCGATCCGGACCAGCGGCCGATCGCCGAGTACCTGTTCCAGACCTACTTCCCGGAAGGCGGCGCGCCGCTCGCGGAGGTCCAGGTCGCCTGCAAGTACACGGCCGGCGGCGCCTGTTCCCGCCGCGAAGTGGAGTCCACCTTTCGCCTGACGCGCGCGGAATACGAGCGGCGGTGGCGCAAATGATGTGGCCTTCTCGGATACGGGTCGCGGGACGGCGCACCGGACGAGGTTTGGTGGTTTAGACGTTTGGACGTTTAGCGGTCCCAGACCTGCGCAGGGTCAGGGTAATTGCCCTACACACAGGCTCCAAACCGCCAAACCTCCAAACCCCCAAACCTCGGTCGGCGTGCGCGGCCCAAGACCAGGTTGCGCCCCTACTGAGCGGCCCGATAGGGCCGCGTACCCCCCCGTACCCCCAAACCCGTTCGCGGAGCGATACGTGGAAAAGCTCGTCGAGTGCGTGCCGAATTTCAGCGAAGGCCGGAAGAGCGAGGTGGTGGCGCAGCTTGCCGCCGCCATCGGGTCGGTCCCCGGGGTCAAGGTGCTCGATGAGCAGATGGATCTCGACCACAACCGCTCCGTGATCACCTTCATCGGCGCGCCGGCCGCCGCGCTCTCGGCGGCCCTGCGCGGCGCCGAACTCGCCATCAGCCTCATCGACATGACGCATCACACCGGCGCCCACCCGCGCATCGGCGCCGTGGACGTGGTCCCCTTCGTCCCGCTGGCCGGCACGACCCTGCCGGAGTGCGTCGCGCTCGCCGAGGCCTTCGGCCGCGAGCTCGGCGAAAAGCACGGCGTGCCCGTCTATCTCTACGGGGAAGCCGCGCGCCGCCCGGAGCGCAAGGACCTCGGCACGGTCCGCAAGGGCGAGCTCGAGGCGCTCCGCACCGAACTCGGGTCAAACCCCGAGCGGGTCCCGGACTTCGGGCCGAATCGCCTGCACCCCACCGCGGGCGCGACCGCGGTCGGCGCCCGCATGCCCCTCATCGCCTACAACGTCTACCTCGACGAGAAGGACGCCAAGGTCTCGAAGCGCATCGCCAAGAAAATCCGCACCTCCTCCGGCGGCTTCCCCTTCCTCATGGCCAAGGGCGTGGAGATCCCCACCCGCGGCCTCTCCCAAGTCACCATGAACCTCACCAACTTCCAGGTCACGTCGGTCAAGTTCGTGTTCGATGAGATCGGCAAGCTGGCGGCCGAGGCGGGCGTGAAGGTCCTGGAGAGCGAGATCGTCGGCCTGGTGCCGCGCGCGGCGATGGAGGGCGCATCGCCCGAGCATCTGCTCCTCGCCGGCTGGAACGGCACGCGCATCATCGAGAACCGGCTGTAGCGGCGTGGCGGCCCCTTCCCGCAGGATGACGGAACCCCGGGGGCCCGCCTGAGTCGGCGGCGCGGCCGCGGCTCCGTCGCCCACCGGCACCCGATCCCTCCCCCCCTCACCCATCGCCGAAACCGATGCTCGGCCCTTCCCGCGCGGATGGTATGCTCCACACGGCTTTCAGAGCCTCCCCTCGACCCTTCCTCGGGAGTCTGCCGTATGCGTACGCCGCGTCTCGCCGCCGTCGCCGGTCTTGCCTTCGCGACTGCCGCCGGCGCCCTGGTCCTCCCTCCCGTCGCCGCCGACACCGCAGCCAAGTCCCGCACCTTTGAGTTCTCCTACGTCGCCACCGCCAACGCGCCCGCGGACGGCGCCACCGGCGCCCTCGAGGTCTGGATGGCGATTCCCCAGACCAGCGCCTGCCAGACCATTTCCGACCTCAAGATCGACGCGCCCTTCGCCTACACGATCAGCCAGGAAGCCGAGTACGGCAACGCCGTCCTCCACGGCAAGATCGAGAGCTTCTCCGCCCCGGCGACGATCAAGCTGACGTGCAACGTCGCGCGCACCGAACTCAAGCGCGACCTCGCGTCCCTCACGGGCAAGCCGGACCCCGCCGAAGACCTGGGCCCGCTGGCGCGTTTTCTCGCGTCCGACCACTTGGCCCCGCTGGACCTGGTCCGCAAGACCGCCGGCGAACTCACCCAGGGCAAGCAGGCCACCCTCGACAAGGCCCGCGCGATCTACGACCACGTGCTCGGGCAAATGACCTACAACAAGGACGGCGCCGTCTGGGGCCAGGGCAACCTCGAATTCGCCTGCTCCGAAAAGCGCGGCAACTGTTCCGACTTCCATACCCTGTTCATCGCCCTGGCGCGCGCGGCCGGCATCCCGGCGCGCTTCGAGATCGGCTTCCCCCTCCCGACCGACAAGAAGGAAGGCGCGATCGGCGGCTACCACTGCTGGGCTCAGTTCTATGTCCCCGGCAACGGCTGGGTGCCGGTCGATTGCTCGGAGGCGCGCAAGCACCCAGAACTGAAGGACTACTATTTCGGCACGCTGTGCGAAAACCGCGTTTCCTTCTCCGCCGGTCGCGACCTCACCCTCGCCCCCAAGCAGGCCGCCGGCCCGGTCAACTTCCTCGTTTACCCCTACCTGGAACTCGATGGCAAGCCCTACGACGGCCTGGAGAAGACCTTCGGCTTCAGGGATCTGCCCGCGCCGCAGTAAGCCCGGCCGCCCCTTCGCACTCGGCCAGCGCGCGTCGCTCCGGCACCACCGGGGCGGCGCGCGCCTCGTTTGGGCCACGATGTCGATTGACAGCAACGGCCCTTCGCGGTAGCCTGCTGCGGACCATGCGGCCGACCGCGCCGCCCCCTCCGCCTCTCCCCACACTGGAGACCGGTCGCATGTCCGCCCGCGTCAGCTACTTCCTGGTGTGCGACTCCGCCGTCCGCACCTCCGGGAAAATGAATGCCCTCGGCATCTTCAACACCATCTTCGTCCGCCAATTCCCCACCGTCCACCCCAACCTCGCCCTGGTCGCCGAGGTGGTGGACGAACCCGGGGAACACACCTTCCAGTTTCACTTCAAGTCGTCGGACGAGAATGACGTGCTGCCCCCGCCCCCCGCCGGGAAGTTCGTCATCGGCGAGTTCGGCTCGCAGGAAATCGCCGCCGAAATCGGCAACTTGCCGCTGCGCCAACCCGGGTTCCTCGCCGTCGAGCTGTGGATCGACGGCAAGAAGGCCGGCCAGCGCGACATCATGCTGCGGCGGCTCTAGCGCGCACGACCCGTTAGACTTTGGACTTGGGACTCGTCGGACCCGTGGGACTTTGGCCCCGTCCGCCCTTGGCCAGGATCGCCGCGACGTGCGCCAGGAAGTGCCGGCAGGGCGGCGCCAGCGTCCGCTGCAGGTGATGGATCAGGAAAAGCTCGCGCTCGAGCTTGATCCCCTCCAGCCGCAACACGCAGAGCACCTTCGCCGCGAGCTCC
Source organism: Planctomycetota bacterium (assembly GCA_016220045.1). Taxonomy (GTDB): domain Bacteria; phylum Planctomycetota; class MHYJ01; order WSZJ01; family JACPWG01; genus JACRIP01. The sequence goes on along the minus strand of JACRIP010000346.1, from coordinate 10,626 downwards.
GTCTCCAGCGCCCACGCCGACAGGATCGACACCCCCAGCCCCGCCTTGATCGCCTCCTTCACCGCTTCCGTGCTCTCCACTTCGCACGCGACCGCAAGCCGCTCCAGGCACCCCGGCGCATGCTCGGCGAGCAGGCGCTCGACCGTCTCGCGCTGCGCCGATCCGCGCTCCCGCGAAATGTACGGCACGCCGCACAATTCTACAGGTTTAACCGTAGCGCGCCGGGACCACGGATGGCCGGCGGGCACGGCGACCACGAGTTCGTCGCGATCGACCGGCTGGCATTTGAGGCGGCGGTCGGAGACGGCGGAGCCGACGACCGCGGCCTCGATCCGCCCTTCGAGCACCTCTTCGGCGATGGCGCGGGTGTCGCCGACCTTGACGCTGACGCGGATGCCGGGGAACTTCTTTTGGAATCCGCGCACCCAGCGCGGCAGGAGGTAGACGCCGGGGACGGTGCTGCCGCCGAGTCGCAGCTCCCCGCGCACGGCGCCGGTCAGGCCGTCCACGGCCTGCACCGCTTCGCGCTGGAGCGCGAGCAGCCGCACGGCGAAATCGTAGAAGATCCGGCCGGCCTGCGTGGGCACGACTTCGCGGCGCAGGCGGTCGAAGAGGGGCGTCCCGAGGGTGCGCTCGAGCGCGGCGATGTGCTCGCTCACCGTCGGCTGCGCGAGGAAGACGGCGCGGGCGGCGCGCGCGAAGCTCTTCATCTCGTAGGCGCGCGCGAAAACCTCGACCTGGCGCAGCGAGAAATCCGTCTTGAGCTGTTTCACGCCCCCCCTCCTACCAGCGCTCCCAGGTGTCGTAGTCATGGCGCCGCCGGTACGGCTCGGGCGCCCGCCTGGGCAGCGGCTTCTCGATCGCGCCCAACCCGATGAGCGCCACCGCCACCGCGGCGCCCTCCACGAAACCCCCGATGTGGGCCCAGTAGGCCACGTTCGAGCCGCCGGCCATGGCGCCGTACAGGAGCTGCTCGACGAACCAGAACCCGATGGCCCACAGGGAGCGGACGTAGGAGACGCCGGCGCCGTAGATCCAGAAGAAGTAGAAGATCTTGATCTGGCTGTGCGGGAAGAGAACGAGGTAGGCGCCGAGCACGCCGGAAATCGCGCCCGAGGCGCCGATGGTGGGGATCAGGCTCGCGCGTGTGTGCAGGTCGGTGGACCAGATGTGCGCCTGGTCTGCGACCAGTCCGGCGGCCAGGTAGAAGACCAGGTATCCTACCGAGCCCAGGCGGTCCTCCACGTTGTCGCCGCAGATCCAGAGGAAGAGCATGTTCCCGCCGAGGTGGAAGATATCGGCGTGGAGGAACATGGAGGTCAGGTAGTCCATGGCCTCGGGTCGGCGCGGGATAAGGCCGTGTTCGAGCACGAACTGCTGGTAGTCCGGGCGCAGGCCGAAGAGCAGGAAGGCGGCGACATTGACGGCGATCAGCGCGTAATTGACGATCGGCTCGCGCTCGCGCGGATTGACGTCGCCGATGGGAAGCACTAGCATCGTGCGCCTGCAGAGCGGTGGGGAGAGGGAAGGTGCGACGGGCCGGTGACCTGGCCGGCCCCCTGGGATTGTCTCATTGCAGCATTGTCACATTGTCTCATTGATTTCCCGGAGCGACGCGGGCGTACCAAACCCCAGGCTGGGCAACTCGTGCATCCCGCGGGACCTCCGCTCCGCTGCGCCCGGGTGGCATGGGAACGTCAATGTGACAATGAGAAAATGCGACAATGAGACATTCCGACGCGGCCACGCGAGGTCCCGCTCGGCCCGCCGCTACTTCTTCGCTTTCGTAGAGAACTTCAAGAAGGCCTGGATCAGTTCGTCGAGGCCGCCGTCGAGGACTTCGTTCACGTTCGAGGTCTCAAGGTCGGTGCGATGGTCCTTGATCATCTGGTAGGGTTGCAGGACGTAGGAGCGGATCTGGCTGCCGAAGGCGATGTCGCCCTTCTCGCCGTAGGCCTTGCGCACCTCGCGGTCGCGCTCGTCCTCGGCCCGCTGCGTGAGCTTGGACTTGAGCAGGCGCATGGCGATCTCGCGATTGCGCGTCTGGGAGCGCTCGTTCTGGCAGGCGACGACGATGCCGCTCGGGAGGTGGGTGATGCGCACGGCGGAGTCGGTGACGTTGACGTGCTGGCCGCCGGCGCCGCTGGAGCGGTAGGTATCGACGCGCAGGTCGGCCTCGTTGACCTGGATCTTGACCTCCTCGAACTCCGGGGTGAGGTCGACCGAGGCGAACGCCGTATGCCGGCGCTTGTTGGCGTCGAAGGGGCTGATGCGGACGAGGCGGTGCACGCCGATCTCGGACTTGAGGTAGCCGAAGGCGTGGTCGCCGCGGATTTCCAGGGCGGCGCGGCGCAGGCCGGCCTCGTCGCCACGCTGGGTCTCGAGCAGGGTCGTGGCATAGCCGCTGCGTTCCAGCCAGAGGGTGTACATGCGCAGCAGCATTTCCACCCAGTCGCAGGCGTCGGTGCCGCCGGCGCCCGCGTGGATCGTCATGTAGCAGTTGCGGTCGTCGCTGGGGCCGGACAGGAGGGCCGCGAGCTCCAGGTGCTCCAGTTTCTTCTCCGCGCCGGCGAGGGCGCGCACCGACTCCTCGACCGTCGCCGCGTCGCCCGCCTCCTCGCCCATCTCGAGCAGGACCTCGGCGTCGTCCAGGACTCGGGTGAGTTCCCGGGTCGGCTCGACGACGCCCTTGAGCGATTTCAGGGCTTCCACCGTCCGCTGGGCGGTCTCGGGCACGCTCCAGAAATCCGACCGCCCCATCTCCGCCTCCAGCTCGCCCAGCCGCCGGGTCTTCGACTCCACGTCAAAGAGAGTCCCGGAGATGCCGCAGGCGCTCCCGCAATTCCGCGATCTTCCGAGTCTGCTCACCGGCCATGAACGCCTCCTAGCACGACGTGGCCATCGGCCACAACCTCTTCAGGCGGGGGGAGGCGGATGATACCACCCCGGGCGAGGGCCGCTCAAGGATTGCTTGCTTTCCTCCCGCGGCGCCGTGGATAATCCCCGGCGTGTCGGCACCTCCCCACCCCACATCCGGTCCGCCACTTCCGGAGACCTGCCATGACGGCCCACACCTGGTCCCGCCGCATCCTGCCCGCCTGCGGTCTCGCCGCCGGCTGGATCGCCCTCGTCGCGCTCGCCGCGGCCGCGCCGGCCCCGCCCGCCGGACCCGCGCTCGGCGTCCTCGGCCTCGCCACCGCACTCGACGCCGGCGCCGGCTGGGAGGATGTCGCCGACGACCCGGCCCGCGCCGCCGCCGCCGGGATCTCCCTCGCGACCCTCGCCTACGCCCCCGAGTCCGACTTCTCCGACCTCAACCTGGTTCTAGGGAAATCACCTGATTTGAAGGCGCGCTACGAGGCGGTCAAGGCCGCGGCGCGCGAGGACCTCGCCTGGCCGATCTTCTACTATGCCGCGGGCGTGGCCGAAGTCCGGAAAGGCGGCGCCGGCAAGCTCCGCGTCCTGGTCGGCCCGCTCTACGACCTCCTGGTTCCCGACCGGAAAAGCGTCGATGCGGCCGCCGTCGGGGCCTTCGTCGGTGCCCTCGCCGCCGCGGAGAAGGAGGCGGGCGGCGAGGCGATCGCCGGGTGGCTGCTCTCCGACGATCCGCTCGCCACGACCCACCGCCACGACCCGGCCCAGGTTGTCGCCCTAGCGGCGGCCCTGCGCGCCGCCGAGAAACAGGCGGGGATCGGCGAGCACCCGTGCGTCGTGGGCCTCTCGCTCGCCGCGCAGCCGGCGCTCCTCCTGCCCTTCCTCGCGGGCGCCGACGCGCTCCTGATCGCGCCCGACGCCTTCCTTTTCAGCTCCGACCCGCCGGGCAAGGTCGAGAACGCGGTCTACGAGAGCATCCCCCACGCCGTGCGGGCCGCGCGCGAGCTGGCCGACCAGGCCAAGAAGAAGGCCCTCAAGGTCCATCTCGCGCTCCAGGCCTTCGACCGGGTCGAGGACGAGGTCACGCAACCGAGCCACCTGGAGATGCACCAGCAATTGCGCCAGGCCCTGTCGCCGGCGATCGCGGGGCGCGGCCCCTACGCCCGGTCCCCGAAGCCGGTTCCGCCCGCCGACGCGCTCTGGTTCGCCTACTGGCGCGACGCGCGTTCGCGGCGCTCGGGGAAAACCCTGAACCGCTGGGACGACCCGGCAGGCGCCAACTGGTCGGAGGCGCTGGCCGCCGAACGCGCGGGCGCGCCCGGCGCCGTACACGTGGTCAAAGACGAGACCTGGTCGGGCGTCAACCGCCTCGCCGGCGACGTGATCGTGCACAAGGGCGCGACGCTTACCGTCGAGCCCGGAACCCTGGTCCTCTTCTCTCCGGTAGACCACTTTCTCGGCGGTCAGGACAAGACGAAATGCGAGCTCGTGGTCGAGGGCAAGCTCGTGATCCGCGGCAACGAGCAGATGAACGTGCTCTTCGGCTCCGACGCCCCGAACCCCGGCTTCTCCACGGCGCCGCGCAAGCCCCAGCGCAGCGATTGGGTCGGCATCCGCCTCGCCGGCGGCACGGTCGAGGGCAAGCACTACAAGCTCGAATACGCGATTTCGGATCGGATCCGGTAGGAGGAACGAGGTTTGGACGTTTCGACGTTTGGGCGTTTGGCGAACGACCGTTTGGACGTTTCGACGTTTGGGCGTTTGGCGAACGACCGTTTGGACGTTTGGACGTTTGGCGGTCACAGAGCTGCGCTGGGTCCGCGTGCATGCCCCGCCTCCAGACTTCCAAACCCCCAAAACCTCCAAGTCGGGCGATGCCCGAAACCCAAGGCGCGCGACGGTCGGAACCACAGAGGCACAGAGGACACGGAGAACGCTCTCGCGCGGCCGTCGTCGTCTCTGCGTCCGCTGTGCCTCTGTGGTTCAATTCGACGTCTCGACCGTGCGACGATCTTGACGAGCTTTCCAAAAGTTGCCCGGTAGGGATCCAAACCCCCAAACCCCCAAACCCCCAAACCCCCAAACCCCCAAACCCCCAAACCCCGAAACCCCCAAACCCCCAAACCCCCGACCCCCGTTCGAGGTGGCCGTGCAAATCCTCGAAGACCTGCTCCTCCACGTCCGCGCCCGCTACCCCATCCTCTACCTCGTGACCTACGAGGAAGAGCGCGCGCGCACGATCTTGCGCGAGCTCGGCACCCGGCTCGGCAAACGCATCTACTTCTGGACCGCCTCCGAGGGCTTCTCCGAGTTCCGTGGGCAGAGCGACGAGATTCCCACCGCCCGCCCCCAGGCCGCCCCCCTCGATTTCGGCGCCCCCACCCCGGGCGACGAGAAAACCCAGTTCCCCGTCGGCGCCCTCCAGTACATCGTCCAGTCCGCCGAACGCGCCGTCTTCGTGCTCCACGACTTCCACCCCTTCCTCGAGGAGCCGAAAGTCGTCCGCCTGCTGCGCGACGTCTGCGCCGCCCTCAAGCGCTCCTACAAGACGCTGGTCTTCGTCTCCCCCACGCTCAAAGTACCCGATGAGCTGTCGAAGGACGTTTCGGTTCTCGACCTCCCCCTTCCCGACGCGCGCGAGCTCGGCCAGTCCCTCCGGCGTTTCCTGGATTCGCTCCGCGGCGACGCCCGCTTCTCCATCGAGATCGACGCCCCGCTCTTCGAACGCATCGTCCAGGCCACGCTCGGCCTCACCGAGAGCCAGGCCGCCAACGTCTTCGCCAAGGCCCTGGTCAAGGACCGCCGCTTCACCGCCGACGACCTGCCCGTCATTATCAGCGAGAAGAAGCAGATCATCCGCCAGACCGGACTGCTCGAATACTACGAACAGGACGCCGCGCTCACCGACGTCGGCGGCCTCGACGAGCTCAAACGCTGGCTGCTGTCGCGCCGCGAGGCCTTCACCGACCGCGCGCGCGAGTACGGCCTGCCCCAGCCCAAGGGCCTCCTCCTGCTCGGCGTCCAGGGCTGCGGCAAATCCCTGACGGCGAAGGCGATCGCCTCGACCTGGCGGCTGCCCCTCCTGCGCCTCGACGTCGGCGCGATCTTCTCGTCGTTCATCGGCCAGTCGGAAGCGAACATGCGGCGCGCGATCGCCGCGGCGGAGGGACTCGCCCCGGTCATTCTCTGGCTCGACGAGATCGAGAAGGGCTTCAGCGGGCTCGGCGGCGGCGGCGTTTCGGACGGCGGCGCGGCCAATCGCGTCTTCGGCACCTTCCTCACCTGGCTCCAGGAAAAGACCAAGCCGGTCTTCGTGGTCGCGACCTCCAACAAGATCGCCAGCCTCCCGCCCGAGATGCTGCGCAAGGGCCGCTTCGACGAGATCTTCTTCATCGACCTGCCGGACCTGGAGGAGCGCGCGCAAATTCTGACGATCCACCTCAAGAAGCGCAATCGCAAGCCCGAGACCTGTCCGGTGCAGGAGCTGGCGCGCGCGATGGAGGGCTTCATCGGCGCCGAGATCGAGGCCTGCCTGATCTCGGGCATGTACGCGTCCTTCGCGGAGAGTCGCGAAGTCGAGGGCGGCGACCTGTTTCGGGCGGCGCGAGAGACGGTGTCGCTCTCGCAGACGATGCGCGAGGAGGTCGAGGCGCTGCGCTCCTGGGCGCGCGAGCGGGCGCGGCCGGCCTCGGTGCGGCATCCGGCGGCGCGGTCACGGGCGGGCGCCGCTGGCGGGGGGACGACGGCGACCGGGGCAGCGCGACGCACACTGCCCCCGGTCGCGCCGCCGAATTCGCCGCCGGCCGGCGGCGCAGGCCAGGTGACAACCTGATATGGACTCCGACCTTCCCCTCCTTTTCATTCCGCTGCACGACGACAATCCGCGCGCGCGTCGCCCGTACGCGGTCTGGACGATGCTCGGCCTGCTCGCGACGCTCGGGGTCGCGCGCGCCGCGTTCCCCACGGCCTTCGCCGGCTGGGCGGAACTCGGCGCGCCGGCGGGCCCGCCGCCGGTCGCCCTGCTCGCCGCGCCCTGGGCCGCGCTGCACCTGCCGGACCTCGCCGTCTGCCTGCTCTTCCTCTGGATCTTCGCGGACAACGTCGAGGACCGGCTCGGCCTGCCCGCGTTCCTGGTGGCCGCGGCGATCTGGTGCACGCTCGGGTCCTTCCTGCATCTCCTGCTCCCGTGGGACCCGGCCCGGACCGCCGCCACGCCCGCCTACTTCACCTCCGCCGCCCTCGGCGCATACATCGCGCTCTTCCCGCGCCGGCGGGTCCACGGGATCGTCATCACGTTGCTGGACTTGCTCACCCCCCGCGGCCTGCACCACACCCCACCGACCCTCGAGGAGCATTCCCTCGACCTGCCCGCGTGGTGCTGCCTCCCCGTCTGGATGATCTTCCAGGCGGCGCTCCTGCTCTGCAGTTGGACCACGGCGAGCCCCGCCGTCCTCGCCCTCGAGCTCGCCCTCGGCGCCGCGCTGGCCCTCGGCCTGCGCGCGCTGCTCGGGTTTCCGCCGGATTCCGCCGACGATGCGGTGGACGAGACTCCGCGCCGCTTGACGGCCGGCCGCTCCACGCCCCCGCTTCCGCCACCCCACGGTCCCGCTCTCCCGGCCGGCGCAGGTGCCGTCCCGGAAATCCGCCCCGCCGCACACCACAGTCCCCCTCTCCCCTTCGGGGAGCCGGATGGGGAGAGGGGCCGCGCGGCCACGCCACCGTCCGTTCGTGCGCCTGCGTCCGCCGACGACCCTGCCGGCGACCCCGCCCCGCCCCCCTCCGTGGCCGCCGACGAGCCCTGTGCCGTCATCCGCCTCACCGACGAACTGCGCGACGTCGGCGTGCTCGGGCGCACGGTGGCACGCCACACCGGGGAGTTCTTTGCGGACGTGACCCGGCGTCTGCGCGTGACCCGCGGCTTCCTGGTGCAGCGCCTGCCGCGGACGCGCGCCGACGCGCTGGTCTTGGAGCTGGCGGGGCACCAGATCGCGGCCGCGTCGGTGCCGCTCGCGCTCGCCCCCCCCTGCCCGGCGGCTACGCGCGCGGTGGCCGCGGGGGTGAATGCCGCGAGCTTCGTCTTCGACACGGCCGAGGGCGCGCGGGCGCTGCTCCCCTGGCCGGACGTGACGCTGGTGGCCGCCGGGCGCATGGAGCGGTCGGCCCCGGCGCGCGACGATGGCCCGATCCTGGTGCCGACCGCCGCGGGCATGGCCGAGGTCCAGGAGGCGGCGTACGTCACGACCGCGTCGCCGCGAGCGTGCCCGCGGGTCGACGTCCTCTCGCTGGCGCGCGCTCAGCGCTGGCGGGTGGACGAGGAGGGCTGCCATTTCGCGCCGATGCGGGAGCTGGGCGGGCCGCCGGGCCTGCGCGGGTTCGCGCAGGCGCTGCTCGCGCACCGCGGCGCGGCCCCGATCAATGCCGGCGTGAAAGTGCTGGCAAATCGCGGACTCTGGGGTTATCTAGACTTCCGCTCCGAACGCGACTTCGACGAATACTGCCGCTGGATGACGCTCGTGCTGGCGCACCGCCGCGCCGCGGCCCGTCGCGCGCAGTACCTGGAATAAAGGAGTTCCCTGATGCGAGTCCTGCTCACCGGCGGCACCGGTTTCATCGGCGCGCCCCTGGCCGGACGCCTGCTGGCACGCGGCGACCAGGTTACGGTTGTTACCCGAGACGCGCGCGCGGCGGCGGACCGGCTGCCCCCGGGCGCGGTGCCGGCGGAGCCGCCGGTTCCGGTCGAGGGCTACGACGCGGTGGTCAACCTGGCGGGGGAACCGATCTTTGGGCGGCGCTGGGACCTGGCGCAGAAGGACGCGGTCCGGCTCAGCCGGGTGGGTACGACGGCGGCCTTGGTGCGGGCGCTGGCGGCGGCGAAGGACCGGCCGAAGGTGCTGGTGAGCGCTTCGGCGATCGGCTACTACGGTCCGCGCGAGGGCCCGCTGGCGGACCATCCGCTGGACGAGGAGTGCGGTCCGGGCAACGACTTTTTGGCGGACGTCTGCCGCGAGTGGGAAGCCGAGGGGCGCCGGGCCGAAGGGCTGGGCATCCGCACGGTGATTCTGCGCATCGGGGTGGTGGTCGGCGCGGGCGGCGGGGCGCTCGCGCAGATGCTCACGCCCTTCAAGCTGTTCGTGGGGGGGCCGGTGGGGAACGGGCGGCAGTGGCTGAGCTGGATTCACCGGGACGACCTGCTTTCGATGATCACCTGGGCGATCGACGAGTCGCGCGTCCGCGGGCCGCTCAACGGCGTGGCGCCGAACGCCGAGCGCAATCTTGATTTTTCGCGCGGACTGGCGCGCGCGCTGGGGCGCCCGTGCTGGGCGCCGGTGCCGCCCTTTGCGCTGCGCTGGGTGATGGGCGAGGTGGCGGACGTGATTGCGAACGGGCAGCGCGTGACGCCGAAGAAGGCGCTGGAGCTGGGTTTCGCCTTCAAGTATCCGGGCCTGGAAGCGGCGCTGAAGGAGGCCGTCGGGTAGGCGGGCGCCATGGACCGATCGACCGGACGCCGGGTGACGGCGGCGACCCTGGGGCTGCTCGTGGCGTTGGGGATCGCCTGGGTGCTGGCGGGCGAGCGCGCGCGAGCGCCCGAACCTCCGCACGGGGCCGGCACGCCGCCCGGCGGGGGCGCGCCGGTCTCCGCCGCTCCCGCTGTCGGGAGATCGCCCGAGGGTGGAGCCGTGGTGGCGGCGACCGCGGTGCGGCACGGCGTGACGGTTCACGAGCGGCGGGAGGCGGCGGGTGCGGACGCGCTCCCGCGGCGGGCGCCGCGGCTGGGGGCGGCGCGCCGGTTGACGGTGCAGGCGCACGCCACCGTGGCCGGCTGGTCGCCGGCGGGGCACCTGCTGGCGACGCGCGAGAACCTCGCCGACCTGTTCCTGGTGCGGGAGGACGGCACGTTGGTGCCGATCGCGCGCGGGCCGTTGGCCGGGTACAAACCTGAGTTCATGCCGGACGGCACGACCGTCCTCACCCGCTGCAACGATCCGGAGTGCGGCGAGCGCGACCGGGTCGGCTCCCCCTACCTGGAAGACCACTGGCACGCGCACAGTCTGACCGGGGAGGCGATCGATGCGACGGCGGTCGCGGCGGCGCGCGAGGAGGCGGGGTACGTCTTTCAGCGCGACGACCAGATTTTTTTTGCGCAAGGTGGGGCGGTGCGGCAGTTGACCACGGGGGGCGACCGGTTCTTCGCGCCGGTGCTGTCGCCCGACCGCACGCAGGTCGCGTACGAAGGGCTGACGCGGGGGATCTTCCTGGCGGAGGTGGCGAGCGGCGAACGGGTGGCGCTCGGCCCGGGTAACAACCCGAGCTGGTCGCCGCGCGGCGACGCGGTGCTCTTCGATCGCACGGCGGACGATGGGCACGCGGTGACACGCGGGGACCTGGCGTGGGCCGCCCACCGCCCCGAGCGGCCGGAGCCGCCGACCTCCCTCACCGACGGCGCCGGCGTCCGCCAACGTCCGGCCTGGTCCCCCGACGGCACGCAGATCGCCTACGAAGAAGACGGCGATGTGTTCGTCGCGCCCGTCGAACCGTAGGGCGGGTGGCGGGCGGAATCCTCAGAGCCGGGCGCGAGATGGACGCGGGTTCGATTGGGTGATTTGGCGATTGGGTGATCGGGTGATTACGCTTCCCGGCACAGCATTCTCCCGGGCTTTCAATCGCCCAATCGCCCAATCGCCCAATCGCCCAATCGCCCAATCGCCCAATCGCCCAATCGCCCAATCGCCCAATCGCCCAATCGCCCAATCG
>JACRIP010000345.1 GCA_016220045.1 Planctomycetota bacterium | reverse complement strand
GTGCGGCCGGTACGGTCGACCGGCAAGAACGGACCTGCACCCGGTGTGTCGAGGCGCACAAGGATCGGCAGAAGTACGCCTCCCCACGCCTCCGCGCATCCGGCCGACAATGCGACAATGGGACACTGCGACAATGAGACAATCCGCCGAGCCATCCACTCCGTCGCTTCCCCGCTCCCTTCCCGCCCGCCACCTTCCTCACGCATCCCCCCGCCCTAATGACATTGCTTGCAGTCTCCCACCATCCCGCCCTTCATCTGCTGCATCGTGAAGTAGGGCTCCAGGCTCCACTTCCCGTCGCGCAGGTGGCAGGCCTCGCAGGCGTGCGCGCGCGAGAGGTGCTGCTGCTGGTCCGGACTGCCCGAGGCGTTCTCGCGCGTGTCGTGAAAGAAGGCGCGCGGAACGATCGCGCCCGCGGCCGGCTGGTGGAACTGAATCTCGCCGACGTGCACGCCCTTGTCCGCCGACGATGCGAAGGCCGAGCCCTCCTCGCTCCGGTAGAAACCCTCCATCGGCGCATTGCCACCTTCCAGCACGATCGCGATGCCCGCGTTGCGCCGCACCATCTCCAGGTTGTCCTCGTGGGTCATGTAGGAAAGCACGATCACCACGTCGCACTCCGGCTGGAGCGCCGGAAGGTGCTTCGCCACCGCCGCGAAGGGGTCTTCCACGCGCACGCCCTTGAGCTGCTCCTGCAGGTCGGGGCGCTGATCCAGGAAGCGCGGCTGGCGCGTGATGCCGAGAAATCCGAGCCGCACACCGCGAGTCGTCACCACCACCCAAGGCTTCACCCACAACTCGCCCGTCACCGCGTCGACGATGTTCGCCGAGACAAAGGGGAAGGCGGCACCCTCCATGCGCGCGCGCAGCACCGCCCGTCCGAGGCGGAAATCGCGGTAGGAGACGTTGTACACGGAATACCCGAGGATGTTCAGGACGTCGACGATGTTCTTCCCTTCGTTCTGGATCGATTCGGTCGAACCGAAGAGGGAGTTGCCGGCGTCGGCGAGGAGGGGCGGACGGCCTTCGGCGCGCATGCGGCGGATGAGCTTGCCGCGCTCGACCACGCCGCCGTAGCCCTTGCAGCCGCAGGAGACCTGGAGGAAGCCCATCGTGTCGTTGGTGAAGATGACCGTGGGCGGCGGTGGGGGCGGGGGCGCGTTCTCGCGTGCCGCGCGCAGGCGCAGGCTGGCGAGCAGGCCGACGAGAACGCAGACCCCGGCGAGGAAGGGCAGCAGGATCCGGGCGCGGTGGCGGTCCGTCATGGTGATGTGCAATGGCCCCGAGAGGTGGCGGCGTGACGATCCCCGTTCGATCGGTCGGGGAATCCCGCCATGCTAGAATGCGCGCGTGCTGTGGTCAAGGGTGGCCGGTGCCGGTCCGGTATGGTGTCGCCTCGATCGACACCCCGGCGACGCAAGGTACCGGGCCGCCGCAACCAGCGCCCGCCCGTGGCACCGTGGCGCCTCGGTCGTTCTCGTTCTCGTTCTCGTTCTCGTTCTCGTTTTCGTTTTCGTTTTCGTTTTCGTTTTCGTTCTCGTACTCGTACTCGTACTCGTACTCGTACGCCCTGGGCATTCGAGTACGAGTACGAGTACGAGATACGAGCACGACGGAGGCCACGTTTTCCATCCGAGCGGCCGATCGAGATCGAAGCGCGGTCAGGCACCCGCGCCCCCCCCTCACTCCCCCGCCCGCACCTCGACCAGCGCCGTCGCGGCGTTCCCGGCCGCATCCACGGCGCGCACCAGAATCACGTGCAGCCCGCGCGCCAGCTCGGGTAGATCCCCGGCAAAGGCCTCGCGCAGGTCGTCGCACAACCCGTCGGCCGGCGCCAGCCGCCGCCACTCGCCGTCGTCCACGCGGAATTCGATGCGCGCGATCGGGCTCGTGCCGTCCTGTGCCGTGCCCGACAGCCGCCGCACCGGCGCGCCGCCGACCGCGACGCCCACCAGCTCCGGCTTGCGATTGTCCACGACGAACGGCGCCGACTCGCGCACGCCCGATCCGCCCCCCCCGGCGCCTGCGCCCTCCCCGCCGCGCGCGTTCGACTCCTCGTCGCACGCCGTGATCCGCACGACGTAGCGCCCTTCGGGCACCGAGTCGGTGTTCCACACCACCTCGTTGCCGCGCAGCGGCACGTCCCGGTTGATCGGTATCCAGGCTTCCCCGCGCACCTCCCGATACGCCAGCCAGTAGACCAGCGCGTCGCCGTCCGCGTCCACGGCCTTCCAGCGCAGTTTCTTCACCGGCAGCCGCCGCACCTCGGGCGGCTGGCCCGGCGCCGGCGGCGTCGCGGCATTCCCCTCCTGCATCTCCCCGACCGTGAGATCCAGCACGCGCGGGCGCTGGTTGGCCGCCGCGTACGCCACCGAAACTCCCGACACGCGCGCCTCCCGATCCTCGCCCCAGCCGAGCCGGAATTGCAGGTACCGCCCCGGCGGACTCGCCACCTTGCCCGCTCCGCCGCCGGCCGCTCCAGCATCGCCGCCCGCCGGCCACGGGGCAAGGTCCGCTGGCGCCGCCCAGTCCGCCCAGGTCTCGTCGGGCTGCGCGGTGTTGCCGCTGCGCGTTTCCAGCGTCACCTTGCCCGACCCGCGCCACTCCACCGCGCCCCACCGCGCCGCGGTCTTCGCGTCGAACACCTCCGCCAGGTAACTCCCCGAGACCGGCGCCGCGTGGTCCACCAGATGGATCGCCCCCACGTCCCCGGTCCCCGCCGCCTTCAGCCGGCCCTCGCTCCCGAGCAAGGTCAATACCTGGTGCTCCGCGAAGTCGAAGGGAATCGAGAACTCGCCCTCGGGGGTCACGCGGTAGATGCGTCCGCTGTTGTTGGTCGCGACGAGGAGGTTGCCGTCCGCTTCGAGGAAGAGGTCCGTAAGGTAGCTCTCCGGCAGGGTCACGACCTCCTCCGGGGCCACGCCCGACTCGGCCAGCCGCCAGAGCGTGCCGGTCACGGCCGCGCGCGCCGAGCCGCCGCCGCCGCTCGTCCCTCCTCCTCCGCCGTTTCCGCCCGAGCTGCCGCCGCCCCCGCTTCCCGCGTCCGCGGACCCGCCGCCCGCCGGCGCTTTCCCGCTCTCCTCCGCCTTGGTGCCCGTCGTCGGCTCCGCCGGCGTCCCGGCCGCCCCTTTGGCCGCCGCGTCCTTCAACGCCTTGAGAAACTCCTGCGGCGCGACCTTCACGCCCGCATTCACGGCGCAGAAGAGCGTCCCGTCCGCCGCCACGCGCAGCGCGCGCACCTCGGTGTCGCCGAAGTCCGCGACGATCGACGCGCGGCCGTCGGCAGCGAGCCGGTAGACCAGGCCGGGGCGGGCCGTCCCGATCAGCAATCGGCCCGCGCGGTCGCGCGCCAGGCTGAGCGCGCACTCGCGCTTGGTGTCGTAGAGCAGGAGCGACTTCCCTTCGCGATCTACGCGAAACACCTTGCCGCCGGGGCCGGTCGCGACCACCAGGCCGCCCTCGCCGTCGCTCAGGAGCGCCCAGATGTGCGGCACGGCGAGGGTGGAGAAGAGCGTGGGCTTGCCGTCGGCGCCGATGCGGAAGATCTTGCCGTTGGGCAGCGTGCCGGCGCAGAGCCCCCCCTCGGGTAGGGTCAGCAGGCAAGTCACCAGCGCCTCGCCGGTAGGCTGGGGCTGATCGAGCTTGCCATCGGCGCAGCGCAGGAGCGCGCCCGCGCCGGTGCCGAAGTACAGCGTGCCGGCGGCATCCTCGGCCGAGCACCAGATCGACAGCTCCCCGGTCTGCACGGAGGTGACGATGCGGCCGAGCGCGAGCCGCCCGCGCGGGTCGAGCACGACGTTCTGCATTTCGCCCTTGGCGAACTGCGCCTTGGTCTCCACCTCCCAGCGCGCCACGCCGGCGGCGGCGAGCGGCAGGAGGCCTGCGCCGGCGAGCGCGAGTGTGAAGGCGAGGAGGACGCGACGACGCGTAGGATCGGGCATTTTATGTACCTCGGGTAGGAGGGTTGTCTCGCTGTCGATGCGGAGCTCGCCGACGGCTCCGGGTTTACGATTCACTACATGAACATGCCGCGCGCTCAATGAAATCCGCGGCGCGACTTGTTCACCGCCGGCGCTCACTCCGTCCACCGTTCACCGTTCACGATCCACCGGGTGCATGTCCGTAGCTGCGCAGTTCGCGTAGGGGCGCGTCGCGACGCGCCCCTACGGCCATGTCAGGAGAACGAGGGTGCGGCTAGGTGCACGTACGGACATGCACCCGAGCCCACCGGCCACCGGCCGCCGCCCGGATCAGCGGACGATTCGCAGCTTGAGCGTCTGCGTGCCGGTGAGGACGTACTTCGCCGGCGCGACCACGCGCAGGACTTCGGTGTCCAGCTCGGCCTCCTCGAGGATGCCGGGGATCCAGGCGCCGAGCACGGAATTCGGCAGGCCGCGGTGCTCGACGCCGGCCAGGCGCAGCACCTGCCCCGGCAGCGATGCGCGCGCAACCAGGGTATTGCCCGGATGGGCGCGGCGGATCTCCTCGAGAAACTCGCGCAGGCGCACTGTGGGACCGACGTCGGGCGCCACGGTAGGCCCGGCCCCGACCGTGACCTTGAGCACGGTATCCGGCTCCAGGTCGCCGGGAACGGGCAGCTCGAGCGTCATGGTTTCGAGGGGTCCGCGGAACGGGCGCAGTAGGCAGACGAGCCGCGCGACCGCGCCCGGCCGCACCGCGTCATCGACCCACCAGGCCGACTTGAGCTCGGCGGCCGCGGCCTGCATGCGCACCGTAAGCTCGACCTCGAGCCTGCGCAGGCGCGCCTTGTCGTGCGGATAGCGCAGGATGCGCGCGAGCGGGCCGAGGAAGGCCGGTCCGCCGACCCGCCCGCGGCCGGCGAAGGCCTCGCTCCAGGTCACCGGTTCGTACCCCTCCACTTCGGCGGTCACTCGGGACTCTACCGTATTTTCGCCGCTGGCCTCCTCGGTGACTTCGAGCGCCGACAGCACGGCGGCGTTCGCCAGGGCCGGCGTCAGTTGCTCGTGCTCGACCGCCTCGAAGCGGAATTCGCCGCGCCGCCCGGTGCCGGGGTTGGCGACGGCGACGCGCACCGGGATCATGCGGGCGGTGCGGTCGGTGCGGCCGAGGATGCAGGGATTGCGGTCCTGCACGATCGCGCCCAGGGGATTCGCGCTCGACGCAAGCTTGAAGGAGCGGGCCAGCGAGGGGATCACGGCGTGCACCCAGGCCGCGGCCATGGGAAGGGAGGTTTCGCCGCTTTCGAGAAAGGGGTGGCCGAAGGCCCAGATGCGGCCGTCGGCAACGTGGGTGATGGTGCCGACCGCCGCGGCCTCCAGGTCGCCGCGCAGGAGCTGGACCGCGATGGCGCCGCCCGGCTCCGGGGTGATCACCCTACCCGGCGCGGCGCCCCCGCCGCCGCCCCCCTGCACCGGCACGATGCGCCATGGGCGCAGGGACTCGGCCAGCAGCTCGGCGGCGCCGCGCGCGAAGCCCCCGAGCACGAGCGGCGTCTCGCAGGGTTCGAGGCCGAGCGGGCCGATGCCGGGCGGAACCGCGCCCCGGCCGTCGCCGGGCGGCAGCGCGCCGGTCTTCTCCAGTGGCCGCTCCCCCTCCCGCAGCATGTACTCGATCGGCGTCACGCCGGCCAGCGGCTCCTTCGCGAACCCCCACGCATAGGCGAGCGCGCCGGCGAGCTTGCCCTCCAGGTAGATCGGGCTCCCGCTCATGCCGGCGATCACGTTGGCGCGCTCCAGCACCGGATGCTTGCAGCGCACGAGGATGAGGTCCTGCCCGGCGAACACCCGATGCAGGACGTCCACCACCTCCACCTCGAAGGTCTCGATGGTGTCGCCGGCGAAGACGGTGCGCCCGACGCCCTTCATGCCCGGCCGCACCTCGGCGACCGGCAGGATGTCCGCGGCCGTGGCCGCCGGCGCGCCGAGCGCCGCCCCCGCGAGCCCGACCAACGCCAGCAGCGTGAGGCGCCGGAAACATCGGTTCGGTCCGCGTCGGTTCATCATCTCTCTCACTCCCACGGCGTACGACGGCGTTTAACGGCGTTCAACGCGCGGTGGGCGCGGCGGCCGGCGGCGCAGGATAGCACCGCATGCCCGGGGAATGCAAGAACCTGCCGGGAATTCGCTAGGTTTCCGCGCGGCCGTCCGCTAAAATGCTCGCCGTTTTCACCGGGTCCCCGTCCGGCACTTGGTGCCGAAACCGCGGTTTCTTGGAGGGCTCCATTGGTCATGATGCGCAGAGCTTTCGCCTGGATCGTCCTGTCCGCCGCCCTGACCCTCGTCCTCGGCGGCGCCGCCCGGCGTAGCGACGCCGAGCCTCGCGACCTGTCCGGTTCCTGGAAGATCAGCGGCCAGCACTCCGCCGCCGGCTCCTACTCCGGCACCGCGGAAATCGCCCGGAACGCGCCCGGCAAGTACGATATCACCTGGAGCATGCTGTTCAAGAACGGGTCGACGGCGAGCCTCTCCGGCAGCGGCACGCAGACCGGCAGCCAGCTCCTCACCACCGTCAAGACCGGCGGCGCCGGCGCGGTGGACCGGCTGAGCGGCGTCTTCCCGCAGAACGTGACCATCAAGGGCAAGTACCAGCTCCGCGCCCTGTCGAGCGGCTCGATGTCCCTCTACGGCACCTGGTGGACCGAGGGCGCGCGTCCCCAGACCAAGGGCAGCGAGACCCTGCGGCGCGCCGCCCCCGCCACCACGCCGCTCAACCTGCGCGTGGACGCGAACGGCGACGGCACCATCGACGCCGCCGATGACCCGATCGAAGAGAAGGCGCCGGGCACGTTCGTCGGCGTCGGCACCGCGGCCGGCGACCGCACCCCCGCCCGGCTCCTCGGCGAACTGCCGATCGGCGGCGCCGCCAAGATCGTCTTCGAATGGTCCGGCACCGGCGCCATCAAGCTCTACGGCCCGAACGGCGAAGTCATCCTCGCCCCCGGCGCCGCGCGCGGCGAAAGCGGCTCCCCGCTCGCGACCCTCGCCGGCACCGCCCTCGCCATCGAAGGCGTCACCCCGGGCGACGGCTTCCTCAAGGTCAGCTACGTCAACGGCTCCCTCAGCTACACCAACCGCGTGCGCCTCGCCATCAGCCTGGAGCGCGTCTACTGCATCCTCTGGGCGTACCTCGGCACCGAGGCCGACTACCAGCCCCGCGAATTCGACCGCCTCAAGCCGATCTTCGACAAGCTCAAGAGCCTCGGGTATGTAATGTACGACGACGGGACCGGGCACGATCAGTCGAAGCTCGACGCCGCCTTCGAGGGCACCGAGGCGACCAAGAACCCGAAGAAGCTGATCATCGATCGCGCGACCTCCCGCGCCGACTGGGAGTCGTACATGAAGCGCGGCTCGGTGCGCGGCATTCTCTGGGCCGGCCACGGCTTCATGCAGCCTTTCCCCGGCTGCCCGGACAGCGAGCTCCTGAACTTCGAGAGCCGCGTCTGGTCCTGCAACCCCGGCGACCCGACCACCAACGAGTCCCGTTGCTTCGTGCGCGAGTGGCTGGCGCTGGTCAAGCTGCAGCGCAAGCTGCCGATGAGCTTCGCGATCCTGCACTCCTGCGCCACGGCCGGCCTGGGCGCCGACTACAGCGACGAGCCCTGGCACTATTGCCCCCAGGACATCCAGGACCGCGTGACCGCGAAGTTCGGCTCCCTCCCGGAGCTGAGCAAGCTGAAGTTCACGACCTTCGACACTCTGAAGCCCCAGGTGGGCTATCTGGTCACCTACAACGGCTCGGCCTACTTCGGGATGTGGGACATCAACCTGAACGAGGTCATTCGCAGCATCAAGGACTAGCGCCATGAGATCGTGGATCGGGGTGGCGCCGGCAGGGGCCGGCGCCGCCCTGTTTGCGGGGGCGCTTGCCGCCGCCGCGCTCTTCGCCGGCGCGGCCGGCCTGCCGCGCCGCGCCGCGGCCCAGGGTGAAGACCTGATCGCGCGGATGACCCGCGCGTTCGACGCTGCCGAGAAGGAGGACGCGCGCGCGGCGGCGGCCTTCCTGTCGGACGAGAGCTGGATCGTACGGCGCTTCACCGCCGTGCGGCTGCGCGCCATGGGCATGCCGGAGGAGGCGTTCGCGAAGGTCGTGGCCTGCGCGCGGCCCGGGAGCGAAAAGCCGGCGGGCGAGGCGCTGGCCGGGGTCGAGAAGTGGGTCGGAGCGTACAAGGCGCCGGAGGGCGGCAGCGTGCCGATCCCGACCGGGCGCATGGACGTGCTGACGGCGATCACCGGCATGCTGGAAGAGGAGATCGTGCGGCGCGGCGCGGCGCCCGGGGTCGGGCGCGACATGGCGGGCGCCCTGATTGGGCTCCTGCCCTCCTGCGCGAACGACGAGGAACGCGACTGGGTCGCGCGGCGCACCCTGCGGCGACTCGACCGCGCCGGCGTGCTCTCGGACCTGAAGCTCGCCGAGTGGCCGGCCGACCCGGCGGGCGCGCAGAAGGCGTGCGCCGACCTCGCGGCCTGGTATCAGGCGAATGCCGCATACCTGTACGCGCATCCGCTCGAGGGTCGCGTCTATGTGGACGCCGCTGCCCGAGCCAAGGGCACGCCGAGCGAGACCTATCGCCAGGCGAATCCCTGGGGTGAGGGCGAGGGGCCGAACCGCCCGGCGGTGCGCGAGGACCGGCCGATCCGGTAAGGGCGACCCGGCGCGGCGGGCGGGGCCTGTTCGGTAGGCGAGGGGAGGGGGGAGGGCAGAAGGCGCTGAGAAGGGCGGGGTAGATAGCCACCGAACACACGGAACACACCGAGAGACGACTTTTCTTGTGGGTTGCGCGGCGTG